>NZ_JAKJSW010000074.1:0-19307 GCF_050337375.1 Vibrio makurazakiensis
TAGTAATACCTTGACCTAATGGACCAGTCGTTGTTTCGATACCTGGTGCGTAGCCGTACTCTGGGTGACCAGGAGTCTTAGAGTGCAGTTGACGGAAGTTCTTAAGATCTTCAATTGAAAGCTCGTAACCTGCTAGGTGAAGCAGAGAGTAAATCAACATTGAGCCGTGGCCGTTTGAAAGGATAAAACGGTCGCGATCTGCCCACTCTGGGTTTTGCGGGTTGTGGTTTAAATGACCACGCCAAAGAACTTCAGCGATGTCAGCCATACCCATAGGTGCGCCAGGGTGGCCTGAATTTGCTTGTTGAACGCCATCCATGCTAAGTGCACGAATTGCGTTGGCTAGATCTTTACGAGAAGGCATGTCTGCTCCTGAGTACATAAGCGATTTGAAAATATATAAGCTCGGTATCACTAACTGATCCGAGGTGCTGTATTCTCTCAAACGGCTTATGCGACTGCAAACGATTTACTTGATGACCTGCTCAGTTTTCAAACAAAAAATAAGACTAATTTGGCTTGATTGAAAAAACGAGACCCTTTTACGCAAACGTTTGGTTATGACATATCATAAAAAAGAGCTTGTAATTCGAGCGCTGAAAACTAGAATAGACGTCTAGATGTAGAAACACCTACATAAATACATTTTTAATGGTGCCGATAATACGAATTCGCCACCTTTATATTTATACCTAAATTTAAAAGTGGAGCTCTCATGGCTAAGCACCTTTTTACTTCTGAGTCAGTTTCAGAAGGTCATCCAGATAAAATTGCAGACCAAATTTCTGATGCTGTTCTTGATGCCATCATCGAACAAGATCCAAAAGCACGTGTTGCTTGTGAGACTTACGTAAAAACCGGCATGGTTATGGTTGGCGGTGAAGTAACTACGTCAGCATGGGTTGATATCGAAGAGATCACTCGTCAAACTGTACGTGAGATTGGTTACGTTCATTCTGATATGGGTTTTGACGCTGATTCTTGTGCTGTACTGAACACCATTGGTAAACAGTCTCCTGATATCAACCAAGGTGTTGATAAAGCCGATCCTAAAGATCAAGGCGCAGGCGACCAAGGTATCATGTTTGGTTACGCAACTAACGAAACACCAATCCTAATGCCAGCTCCAATTACTTACTCTCACCTTCTTGTTAAAAAGCAAGCGGAAGTTCGTAAGAGCGGCAAACTAAACTTCCTTCGTCCAGATGCTAAATCTCAGGTAACTTTCCAGTACGACCAAGGTAAGATCGTTGGTATCGATGCGGTTGTTCTTTCAACTCAGCACTGTGATTCAGTAACGACTCCAGACCTACGTGAAGCGGTAATGGAAGAGATCATCAAACCAGTACTGCCTTCTGAGTGGATCAACAAAGACACTAACTTCTTCATCAATCCAACAGGCCGTTTCGTAATCGGTGGTCCAATGGGTGACTGTGGTCTAACCGGTCGTAAGATCATCGTTGATACCTACGGCGGCGCAGCTCGTCACGGTGGCGGTGCTTTCTCTGGTAAAGATCCATCAAAAGTTGACCGTTCTGCAGCTTACGCAGCACGTTACGTTGCGAAAAACATCGTTGCTGCTGGCATGGCTGACCGTTGTGAGATTCAACTGTCTTACGCTATCGGTGTTGCTGATCCAACATCTATCATGGTTGAAACGTTTGGTACTGAGAAAGTAGCTCACGAAATCATCATTGAAGCTGTTCGTCAAAACTTCGACCTACGTCCATACGGCCTTCAAGAAATGCTTAACCTTCTTCAGCCAATCTACAAGAAGACGGCAGCATACGGTCACTTCGGTCGTGAAGAGTTCCCTTGGGAAGCTACAGACAAAGCGGCAATCCTTGCGGACTTCGCAGGCCTAAAATAATTTAGCCTAAAAATTAAGATTTTAATAAAGCCCTTACCTAACGGTAAGGGCTTTATTTTTATGTGTTTTTTATAGAAAAGCCAACTCCAGCCCTCTCATTAATCCTCGTATAACATCAATAAACACCTTCAAAATTCAGGCTAAGAATTTGTATTTTCCGCCGGAACTGCCAATAGTTAATTGAGTTCCTAGGAAAAGAAGTTCCTAGTTCGTGGAAGATTCCTCTCTTCTAAGGACTGGCCCCTAGGGACTAGGGACTTTAACCTAGGAACTTTTCAATTGAGGGAGGGAACTATGCCTCGCACAGCTCAGCAATCAGATTTTACAAACAAGAAACATAGGGTCAGTGATAGTGAATACGCACGAACAATTCCTTGTAATCAGGTAAGTGTCTCTGCTCCCTTCCACTGGTTATCACTTGCACTCCATGACTTTATTCGCATGCCTTTTATCAGCGCCTTTTACGGGCTCTGCTTTATGGCTGCAGCAATCGCTATTGTGCAGTTAGTACAATGGCAAGGTACACACTTAGTCGTAATGCCTAGCTTAATTGTTTATATGCTCATCGGCCCTTTTTTGGCATTAGGCTTATATGATGCGAGCTGGGAACGAGAAAAGGGGCACAACGCCAGCTTACTCCACTCAATGAAAGCAATAACTCGTAACTCTTCATCTCAATGGGCTTTTGCTGTCGTGCTCGTTGTCGCAATGATTTTCTGGATGAGAATAGCAGCACTGATTCATGCTCTCTATCCTGCAGTACAAGGGGCACCATTAACTGAATTCGCTCCCTTCCTAATTACAGGCTCAGTAGCAGGCTTGGTCATCGCAAGTCTCATTTTCAGTATCTCGGCTTTTTCTATCCCACTAATGATGGAAAGAAGAGTCGATGTTATGAGTGCAATTTTCACCAGCTTCAACGCCGTTAAGTCTAATGTTCCGGCCATGATCGTTTGGGCAACCTTGATTTGTGGCGGGATATTAATTGGGTTTGCTTCTTACGGGCTCGGTATGATCGTTACCATGCCTTTACTCGGCTACGGTACATGGCACGCTTACCACGATATCATTAAGAAAAAACATCATCCATAGGTCTCCAACCTTACATATCAAAGATGATAGTATTTGGTCTTAGTTTAAACTAAGGCCTTTTTTTGGAGCCACAATTGCCGTATCAGCCTCTTCACTACCAAGCAAATAAAGTACTCGCCACCTGTATGAGCATCGCGCAACAACATTTTGAACGAACCTTCCCACTCCCAACACTAACTTATAAGTTACGAGGGAAAGCAGCTGGAAAAGCGTATCTACAAAYTAACGAAATCAAAATTAACCAAGTTTTATTTGAAGAAAACAAACAGCCCTTCTTAGATGAAGTAATTCCCCATGAAGTCGCTCACTTAATTACTTACCAAGTTTTTGGTCGTGTCCGTCCACATGGTAAGGAGTGGCAATATGTAATGGAAGCAGTATTCAAAGTGCCTGCAAAAACCACACATAGCTTTGAAGTTGCTTCGGTACAAGGTAAAACTTTTGAATATCAGTGCCGATGTAACACTTACCCTTTATCAATAAGAAGGCACAATAAAGTACTCCGCCAGCAAGCTATTTACCGCTGCCAGCAATGTCAACAAAGCCTATCCTTTACAGGTAAACAGCTCAGTTAATCAAGCAACCTCCAACAAATAACTACGGGAAACATAAACAGTGAGTGCTAGACTGTGAATACTCATACTTTTTTCAGTCTTCTATATGAAATATTTACTATTTTTTGTACTAAGTACCGTTCTTTCAATTTCCGTTAGCGCCGCACCGCCAAGCTCTTTTTCAAAAGCCAAAAGAGAAGCCGTAAAAATCTACCTCGACCATCCCACCTCATTTTACTGTGGTTGTGACATTACTTGGAAAGATAAAAAGAAAGGTATTCCAGATTTAGAAAGCTGTGGCTATGAAGTTCGTAAACAGCAAAAACGAGCATCACGCATTGAATGGGAACACGTGGTTCCAGCATGGCAATTCGGCCACCAGCGTCAATGTTGGCAGTCAGGAGGCCGTAAAAATTGTACGAAGAACGATAAAATATTTAAGTCGATGGAAGCGGACTTACACAACCTAGTACCCGCTATAGGCGAAGTAAATGGTGACCGTTCTAACTACAATTTCAGCCAATGGAATGGTGTCGATGGCGTAACCTATGGCCAGTGTGAAGTTCAAGTGAACTTTAAACAACGTAAAGTGATGCCAACAGAACGCTCAAAAGGCGCGATTGCACGAACTTACCTATACATGAGTCAAGAGTACGGATTCAAACTGTCAAAACAGCAGACTAACCTCATGTCAGCATGGAATAAACAATACCCTGTCGATGCGTGGGAATGTACTCGTGATGAACGAATTTACAAGATTCAAGGTAACCACAACCCATTTGTTTACCAACAATGTCACTAGTCTTCGAGTTCACCTTTCCAATTTAAATTAGGTTATCCAACCAGAGTTTTAAAATAGCCACTGAAACTCTGGTACTCCCCTTGTTTTTTAAGCTGAAAGCATCCATGTTAGGCAGAGATAAAACACCCAAATGACACTATTTATAGGTTTACTAGCATGAGAATCCCGCGAATCCATCACCCAGAACTCATTCACAACTTAGGTTCACTCGCGTTAGGCGAAGATGCTGCGGGTCATGTGGGTCGTGTATTGCGAATGAAAGAAGGTCAAGAAGTTCTGCTTTTTGATGGCAGTGGCGCTGAGTTCCCAGCAACCATTACTGAAGTTTCTAAAAAGAACGTAAATGTTGACGTTGCAGAGCGAATTGAACGCAGCAGCGAATCACCTTTAGATCTCCATTTAGGTCAGGTCATTTCACGTGGCGACAAAATGGAGTTCACCATTCAAAAGTCGGTTGAACTTGGAGTGAACACAATTACTCCACTCATATCTGAGCGCTGTGGCGTTAAACTTGATACTAAACGATTTGAAAAGAAGCTCGCACAATGGCAGAAAATTGCGATTGCAGCCTGTGAGCAAAGTGGTCGTAATACTGTTCCTGTTATTCGTCCTATCATGCAATTAGAAGAATGGTGTGGCGAACCTAGCGAAGCTCTGAAGCTAAACCTTCATCCTCGTGCAAAATACTCAATCAACACGCTACCAGAGCCTGTCAATAAAGTTAGACTATTGATAGGCCCAGAAGGCGGGTTGTCTGCTGAAGAGATCAGCATGACCGAACAATACAAATTTGAAGAGACGCTATTAGGTCCTCGTGTATTACGTACCGAAACAGCAGCTCTAACCGCAATTACTGCCTTACAAGTCCGTTTTGGCGATCTAGGCTAGGAGAAAAAAATGATCAAACTTGGCATCGTAATGGATCCTATTTCATCCATTAACATTAAAAAAGACTCTAGCTTTGCCATGATGCTTGAAGCACAACGTCGTGGATATGAAATCCACTACATGGAGATGGATGATCTACACTTAGATCAGGGTGTCGCTATTGCAGACACTAAAGTCGTTGAACTGAAAGAAGATCCAAACGGTTGGTACGAGTTCAAATCAGAACAGACCATCGCTTTATCAGATCTTGACGCAGTATTAATGCGTAAAGATCCTCCGTTTGATACTGAATACATTTATGCGACTTACATCTTAGAGCGTGCAGAAGAAAACGGCGCGTTGATCGTAAACAAACCTCAAAGCCTACGCGACTGTAACGAAAAACTGTTTACAGCTTGGTTCCCTGAACTAACACCAACAACAATCGTCACACGTAAAGCAGAAAAGATTAAAGAGTTCCGTGAAAAACACGGTGATATCATCCTTAAGCCGCTTGATGGTATGGGTGGAGCATCTATTTTCCGCGTTAAGGAAGGCGATCCAAACGTATCTGTGATCATTGAAACTCTGACTAACCACGGTCAAAACTACGCAATGGCGCAAACATTTGTTCCTGATATTAGTAACGGTGACAAGCGTATTCTAGTGGTTGATGGTGAACCTATGCCTTATTGCCTAGCTCGTATTCCGGCTAAAGGCGAAACGCGTGGTAACCTTGCTGCTGGTGGTACAGGTGAAGCTCGTCCTTTAAGTGAAACCGATTGGGCTATCGCAAGAGCGGTTGCTCCAGCACTAAAAGAAAAAGGGCTAATTTTTGTTGGCCTTGATGTGATTGGTGACAAACTAACTGAAATCAACGTAACAAGCCCAACGTGCATTCGTGAAATTGAAGCTGCGTTTGATGTATCAGTTACTGGTAAGCTAATGGATGCGATTGAGCGACGTATCAACGCATAATCCGATATAGGGCGACACACAATTTGTCGCCCAATTCCCCTCTAAGGGATGGAGACATTATGAATTTGACCAACCATTTTCTTGTAGCAATGCCCGGTATGAAAGACCCGTATTTTCAACATTCGGTTATCTACCTTTGTGAACACAATGATGAAGGTGCGATGGGTCTCATGATCAATGCTCCTATCGACGTTACCGTCGGTAAAATGTTAAAGCAGGTCGATGTAGAATCCGCACAACCACAGCTAAAACAAACCAGCTTAGAGAAACCCGTTTTAAATGGCGGCCCTGTAGCTGAAGATCGTGGGTTCATTCTTCATAAACCCAAAGACGCTTATCAGTCTAGTATCAACATGACTGACCATATTTCAGTCACCACATCTAAAGATATTCTTGCTGTTTTAGGCACGGATGATGAGCCTGAAAATTACATTATTGCCCTTGGATATTCAGGTTGGGATCCCGGTCAGTTAGAGATCGAGCTTGCCGAAAACTCATGGTTAACCATTGAAGCAGACCCAAATGTCATCTTCAATACCCCCATCAGCGAGCGTTGGAAAAAAGCAGTGCAAATGTTAGGCATTGATGTTGCTCAACTCTCTTCTGATGTCGGTCACGCCTAGTTTTAGGCTTAAGTATTTTGCATAAATTTTGTAAATCAAACTTTATGCTCAACCACTCTGGTTAGTAATAACAGTTCAACTTTACATTGACGATGAAAGCTCTAACATCCACCTTAACGATTTATTATTACTCGAGATAAGTATGTCACGCACAATCATGGCATTTGATTACGGTACAAAAAGTATCGGTAGCGCTATCGGCCAAGAAATTACTGGGACTGCGAGCCCTTTAAAAGCCTTCAAAGCTAAAGACGGTATTCCAAACTGGGATGATATCGAAAAGCAAATTAGAGAGTGGAAACCCGATCTAGTTGTGGTTGGCCTACCAACAGACCTCCACGGTAAAGACTTAGAAACGATCACTCCGAGAGCGAAGAAGTTTGCTAACCGCTTAAAAGGTCGTTTTGGTGTAGATGTAGAATTGCATGATGAACGCTTATCGACTGCTGAAGCTCGCGCTGACCTGTTTGAGATGGGTGGCTATAAAGCATTGAGCAAAGGTAATGTGGATAACCAATCTGCAGTCGTTATCTTAGAAAGTTGGTTTGAAAACCAATGGGGCGAATAACCTCCACCAGCAACTATGCTAGGTAAGATCAGTGAATACAAAAAAAGCTTGGCCAATGTGCCAAGCTTTTTATTTTAAAAAGAAAATACTGTCGACTAGCCCATATCAATCTTGACGTTATCTAACGTACCACCCGAGAATGAGTCACCTCGCTGCGTCTTCAACATCAATCGAAGATCATTTGCTGAATCTGCACTATGGAAAGCATCCTCTTCACTGATCTTCCCACTGATGACAAGATCATATAGAGATTGATCAAAGGTCTGCATACCGATCTCTTTCGATTTAGCCATGGTTGATTTCAATTCATGTAAATCACCACGTCGGATCAAATCTGAAATACGCGGGCTATTGAGTAAGATCTCGAACACACCATGACGACCATTGCCGTTTTTATCTCTGATCAACTGCTGAGCAACAACACCACGCAAGTTCATAGAGAGATCAAACAGAAACTGCTCTTTTTGCTCCTTAGGTACTAGATGCAAAATACGCTCTAAAGCTTGGTTCGCGTTATTGGCGTGTAATGTCGCCATACACAGGTGACCAGTTTCAGCAAATGTCATCGCATATTCCATGGTTTCTCGGCTACGAATCTCACCAATAAGGATCATATCAGGTGCTTGGCGAAGCGAGTTTTTCAATGCAATTTCGTAGCTGTCTGTATCTAGGCCGACTTCACGCTGAGTAACGATACACTTTTGATGTTCATGCACGAATTCAATCGGATCTTCTACTGTCAGGATATGACCTGTTTTATGAGCGTTTCGATAACCCGTCATCGCCGCCATAGAGGTCGACTTACCTGAACCGGTTGCACCGACAACCAATACTAAACCACGTTTAGCAATTGAAAGGTCTTGGAGTACATCTGGTAATTTCAGCTGCTCAAATGTAGGGATATTGGTTTCAATACGTCGGATTACCGCCCCTGGCAGTTCACGCTGGAAAAAAGCACTGACACGAAAACGACCGCTATCACGAACGATAGCAAAGTTAGACTCTCGAGATTCTCGAAACTCAGTGCGTCGATCTTGATCCATCATTGCATCTAAGATCTGTGCCACCTGCCCTTCTGTTAATTTTTCTCCTTGAGCACGCAGTTCGCCATCAACTCTAAATAAAACGGGAGCGCCCACCGTAATATAAAGATCCGATGCTTTCTGCGTGATCATCCCTTCTAGGATTTGATTTAATTCCATTTCAATTTTGCCTTAATACTTAAACCGTCGCTTTAAAACAGTGGTGCTTCAATTTCAATTTTTTGTTGAACTTCTTCAAGGTCTACGACCCCTTGTGCCACCAGCTGTTTGGAGTTTTGTTCCATGGTTTGCATGCCATGAGCCGCACCGGTTTGAATTATCGAATACATTTGTGCCACTTTGTCTTCGCGAATCAAGTTACGAATTGCAGGGGTTGCCATCATAATTTCATGACACGCTACACGACCACCACCAATACGCTTTAATAACTTCTGAGCGATAACAGAACGTAGCGATTCTGATAGCATGGAACGAACCATGCCTTTATCACTGCCTGGGAAGACATCGATAATACGGTCAATGGTTTTCGCAGCGGAGCTCGTATGTAATGTTCCAAATACAAGGTGACCCGTTTCTGCGGCTGTAAGCGCTAAACTAATGGTCTCTTGATCACGAAGCTCACCAACGAGAATTACATCCGGGTCTTCACGCAGGGCACTACGCAATGCAGCTTTAAAACTGTGTGTATCTCGGTGAACCTCACGTTGGTTTACCAAACATTTATTATTGGTGTGTACAAATTCGATTGGATCTTCAATCGTCAGGATATGTTTGTTGTGGTTACGGTTAACGTAATCAACCATTGCGGCTAAGGTCGTCGATTTACCAGACCCCGTCGGGCCAGTAACAAGCACTAAGCCTTTTTCATAATTGGCGATTTTTTCAAAAATCTCAGGAGCATCAAGTTGCTCTAACGTTGGGATGTCGACAGGAATGGTACGAAACACTGCCGAGCAACCACGCGCTTGGTTAAACGCGTTAACACGGAATCGACCTACACTCGGCAATTCAAAAGAAAAGTCGATTTCTAGCTTCTCTTCAAACTCACTACGCTGAGCGTCGTTCATGATCTCAGAAACTAAACGATGTACATCAGCATGACTAAAAGCGGGGACTCCAAGCTTCCTTACTTCACCATCTATACGTACCATTGGAGATACACCTGCAGAAAGATGTAGATCTGACGCATTATGCTTTACACTAAAATCCAGTAACTCAGTGATATCCATTTATTTTCCCTTAAGTAAAGTCAGCTATGAGTAGTATTCAACAAAATATTAAACAGATCACCTCACAGATTCGAAACGCCGAGCAAAAGTGTGGACAGACTCCAAACTCTGTTCAACTTCTAGCCGTGAGCAAAACTAAACCTGTTGAAGCCGTTCTAGAAGCGGCACAGTCAGGTCAAATCGCATTTGGTGAAAACTACGTTCAAGAAGGCGTAGATAAAGTAAAGCACTTTTCCGAACAACATTCGACACTAAATTTAGAGTGGCACTTTATTGGGCCAATTCAGTCGAACAAGACACGCCCTGTCGCAGAAAGTTTTGATTGGGTGCATACCGTAGACCGCAGTAAAATTGCCCAGCGCCTCAATGATCAAAGACCTGAAGACTTAGATCCTTTGCAAGTGTTAATTCAAGTAAATACTAGCGGTGAAAACTCGAAATCCGGCATATCTGAAGCTGAAGTTTTTGAGCTTGCGGAGTTGATTTCCTCTCTTCCAAACCTCACGTTAAGAGGGTTGATGTCGATTCCTGCGAATGTGCCAGACTACCAGTCTCAACTGAACGCATTCACGCAACTGGCTGAACTCAACAACAAGTTGAGTGCGCAATATCCAAACTTAGATACCTTATCGATGGGAATGAGTGGTGATATGGATGCAGCAATCGAAGCTGGGAGCACTATGGTTCGAATCGGTACCGCTATTTTTGGTGCAAGAGATTACAGCCAACGCCAATAACACCTTGGCACACGGATTTCATTATTCACGTCAATAAGTACTCCCTTGAGTCGTACGTGAAATATTTAGGATTAATGGTACATGGAACATAAAAAGATTGCCTTTATTGGCGCGGGAAACATGGTTCGCTCAATCGTTGCTGGTTTAGTTGCAAGTGGCTACCCAGCGCAAAGTATTACAGCGACAGCACCCTCTGATACACGTCGTCGACCTTTAGAGCAAGATTATGGTATTCAGACCACCAGCGATAATTTAACAGCAGCAGAAGAAGCTGATGTCGTTGTATTATCCGTTAAGCCTCAAATGATGGCTGATGTATGTCAACCGCTTCAAAGCATCGACTTTTCAAGCAAACTAGTTATTTCTATTGCAGCGGGCATCAACGCTAACCGTTTAGATGAAATGCTTGCGACGAAACTTAATCTAGTTCGTGTGATGCCAAATACTCCATCTTTGTTAGGTAAAGGCATGAGTGGGCTTTACGCAAATGATAGCGTAGCGACTCAAGACAAAGAATTTGCAGCGCAACTGATGCAAGCCGTTGGCGAAGTATGCTGGGTTGAAGAAGAATCTGGTATTAATAATGTCATTGCTGCAGCAGGCAGCGCACCAGCGTATTTCTTTTTGTTTATGGAAGCGATGCAAGCCGAAGCGATTAAGCAGGGTTTTGATGCAGAGACCGCTCGTCAGTTAGTTCAGCAATCTGCTTTCGGTGCTGCTGCTATGGTTGTCGCTAACCCTGACACTGAATTATCAACGCTGCGTGAACAAGTGACTTCGAAAGGCGGGACAACCGCAGAAGCACTAAGAACATTTAACGAAAACCAACTTTCAGACATTGTAGCTAAAGCTATGCAAGCCGCGGTAAACCGCGCTGAAGAGATGGAAAAACTGTTTTAATTTAGCGCTAGGCTTTGTTGACCTAGCCAACCTCGACTCCTAAAAAGGAACCTATATGAACTCAATGAGCTTTTTGATCTCAACGGTTTTTGATCTATATATCATGGTTGTGATCTTGCGTATTTGGCTACAAGCATCACGTGCTGATTTTTATAACCCGTTTTCACAATTCATAGTAAAAGCGACTCAACCGGTTGTTGCGCCGCTGCGCCGTGTTATTCCATCTATTGGCAGCATCGATTTTGCAACCGTGGTGTTTGCTTACGTACTTTGTGTACTTAAATTTGTAGCGCTAAACCTTGTAATTTCAGGTGGTGCAGCCGTTTTTGATATTAGCTTCTTAATATTTGGCGGCCTTTCGTTACTAAAAGCGGCTGGTGGCTTACTGTTCTGGGTACTATTGGTTCGTGCAATCCTAAGCTGGGTTAGCCAAGGTCGTAGCCCTATTGAGTACGTATTCCATCAATTAACAGAACCAATGCTAGCTCCAATTCGTCGAATCCTTCCAGCTATGGGCGGTTTTGACCTCAGCGTTTTAGTACTGTTCATCGTATTACAATTTGCCAACTTCCTGATGGGTGACCTAATTGGTCCTATCTGGTACCAACTATAATGTCTAAAGCGGCTTGGCTAGACAGTGATGACCTAATATTAAAGCTCTATATTCAACCAAAAGCGAGCCGCGATAAAATCGTAGGCTTGCATGGTGAAGAGCTAAAAATCGCTATCACTACGCCACCTGTTGACGGTAAAGCAAATGCTCATCTAGCAAAGTACCTTGCCAAACAGTTCAAAGTCGCAAAAGGATTAGTCGTTATTGAGAAAGGAGAACTTGGTCGGCATAAGCAAATTAGAATATGCTCTCCAAGCCAAGTCCCTACTGAAATTAAAGCCATCCTCTGATGGCTTTTTAATGGAGCCAATTATGCATAAATGGATCACAGCGCTATTGATCAGCTTTATCGCTTTACCTAGCTGGGCAGGTCAATTCAAAAATATTAAAGATGTTGAAGTTCACTACTCAGCATTTAACTCCACTTTCTTAACATCGAAAGTAGCGAAGCAGTATCAGCTCAAACGTAACGCATATTCCGCTATCCTTAATATTAGTGTGTTAGATAACTCGTCATTAGGTAAACCAGCAACCACAGCAAAAGTGACTGGAACAGCTAAAAACCTAGTCGGTAATACTCGCACACTAAAGTTTCGTGAAATCAAAGAAGGTGATGCGATCTACTACTTAGCCGAGTTTCCTGTCACGCACGAAGAAAACATTACTTTTACGATTGATGTTAATGCAGGCCTGAAAGGCGCAGGACCGTTACGTTTTAACCAAAAATTTTATATCGAAGATTAATTCTTCCACCGACCCATAATTCAGAGTTTAAAGACCAATGAGCAAAATTGTTTTAGCAACAGGCAACCAAGGTAAAGTACGTGAAATGGCAGACCTTCTGTCTGATTTTGGATTTGACGTAGCTGCACAGAGTGAGTTTCACGTATCTGAAGTTGCCGAAACGGGTACAACGTTCATTGAAAATGCCATCATTAAAGCACGCCATGCAGCGAAAGAAACTGGATTACCCGCGATTGCTGATGATTCAGGCTTAGAAGTAGATTACTTACAAGGTGCACCTGGTATTTACTCTGCTCGTTATGCTGGTGAAGACGCTTCAGACCAACAGAACCTTGAAAAACTATTGCAAGCTATGGAAGGTGTGGAAGAAGTGCAACGCACTGCGCGTTTTCACTGTGTTCTCGTGTTTATGAAGCATGAAAACGACCCTACTCCACTGGTTTGTCATGGCAAATGGGAAGGTCGTATATTAGAAACTGCACATGGTGAGAATGGCTTCGGCTATGATCCAGTCTTCTTTGTACCTGAAGATAACTGCGCATCAGCAGAGCTGGAATCGACACGCAAGAAGCAACTTTCACACAGAGGTAAAGCACTAAAAGCTCTATTTAAAGCATTAAAAGAGCAACAAGCATAATGCCTGACGTAAGAAATCAAGGTTTAGGAACACTTAAGCCACCAGCTCTTAGCCTTTATGTACACATCCCCTGGTGTGTACAAAAATGCCCATATTGCGATTTTAATTCTCACGCGCTTAAAACAGATATACCCGAGAAAGAATACATCGATGCATTATTAGAGGACCTTGATACTGATATCGAAAAATATCAGCTCAATGATAACCCTCGCCCTCTGCATTCAATCTTCATTGGTGGTGGAACACCGAGCCTATTTTCTCCGGAAGGTATTGCTCGGGTATTGGTTGGAATCGAGCAAAGGATCCCATTCAAAAGCGATATCGAAATCACCATGGAGGCGAACCCTGGCACTATCGAAGCTGAGCGCTTCGCTGGCTATAAGAAAGCAGGTGTTACTCGTATTTCTGTGGGTGTTCAAAGCTTTGAACAAGAGAAACTAGAACAATTAGGTCGTATCCACGGACAAGATGAAGCGGTTAATGCTGCTCACCTAGCTCATAAGATTGGCCTAAATAGCTTCAATCTTGATTTGATGCACGGCTTACCTAATCAAACGATTGAGCAAGCACTCGGTGACTTGAAAAAAGCCATCGAACTCGATCCTCCGCATTTGTCTTGGTATCAGCTCACTATCGAACCCAACACCATGTTTTACTACAAGCCACCGACATTACCGGATGACGATGACTTATGGGATATTTTCGACCAAGGGCATAAGATTTTAACCGATGCTGGCTACGTTCAATATGAGATCTCGGGCTATAGCAAACCAGAATATCAATGCCAACATAATTTGAATTACTGGCGCTTCGGTGACTACCTAGGTATCGGTTGTGGTGCACACGGTAAAATCAGCTTTGCTGACGGACGCATTGTTCGCACTACTAAAGTTAAGCACCCTAGAGGCTACTTAGCGGCTTATCAAAATATGGTAAAACCTTACCTATCTGATGAATTTGAAGTGAGCAGTGAAGACCGTCCTTTTGAGTTCTTTATGAACCGCTTCCGTTTAATCGAAGCTTGCCCTAAGCAAGACTACATTAATACCACAGGTCTAAACTTGGAAAGCATTCAACCGACCATTACTTGGGCGCTTGAAAAGCAATACCTCACGGAAACCCAAAGTCATTGGCAAATCACTGAAAAAGGTAAATTGTTTCTGAATGATTTACTGGAAGCTTTTATGGCTGAAGAAGAATCATAGTTTTAAAGACCGAGAAGAAAAACAAAAAATGCCTCTTATGATAAGAGGCATTTTGTATCAATATCAAAACTATCAAATATTAAAAAATTGAACGTCCAATACGCTCCGAGAGCAACTCTAATGCTTGGGTACCAGCTAGCGAGTTACCTGAAGGGTCAAGCTCAGGAGACCAAACCGCAATAGTCATCTCACCAGGTACGATTGCAATAATACCGCCACCCACACCCGACTTACCAGGCATACCAACGCGGTAAGCAAACTCACCCGCGCCGTCATACAAACCACAAGTCGCTAGTAACGCATTCAATTGCTTAGTTTGAATAGGGGAAATAACCTGTTTACCAGTTTGAACAGATGTCCCCTTGTTTGCTAAATAACTAAAAGTTTTAGCAAGATCCACACAAGTCATTTTTAATGCACACGCATGAAAGTAGTTATTTAAAACAGGAATAACATCATTATCAAAGTTACCAAACGCACGCATTAAGTAAGCAATGGCAGCATTTCTGTCGCTATGCATCATTTCCGACGCAGCCACAACCTTGTCATAGACAATATGAGTATCACCCGATAACTGGCGAACAAACTCAAGCAGACGCTGCCTAGGAGCCGAGAGACGTGATTGAAGAAGATCAGCAACAACGATCGCACCAGCATTAATGAACGGGTTTCTAGGGATCCCCTGTTCCATTTCTAACTGGATCATTGAATTAAATGCTTGGCCGGAAGGTTCTTTGCCAACTCTCCGCCAGATCTCTTCAGGCTTATACAGCACCATCGCCAACGTCAAGCTAAGTGCTTTAGATATAGATTGAATCGAAAAAGCTTCTTCAGCATCACCAGCTTGAATAACTTCCCCTTCATTAGTGTAGACAGCAATAGCCAGCTTACTATTGGATACCTTTGCGAGTGCCGGTATATAGTCAGCGACTTTTCCTTGTCCAATTAATGGGCGAACTTCTTCTATAATTTCCGCCAGGATTGCTTGCGTTGGCTTCATATTCAACCTATTGATTTATTTAATTATTATAACTTATGTAGAGCATTCTCTTAAGGGTAAAAAAGCCAACATCGTAAAATGCTGGCTTTAATTTTTGGATAATACTTTTAGGTGTATAACCTAGGGCTTTTAAGCCTTACATACTTTAGCTAATTACTTAGTACGCTTGAACTTAATATCCCAAACACCGTGACCTAAACGGTGGCCACGAGCTTCGAACTTAGTCAATGGACGCTCATCCGGACGTGGAATGTAGTCACCATCTTCAGCAATATTTTCGAAACCTGGAGCAACATTCATCACTTCAATCATGTGCTCTGCGTAATTTTCCCAGTCAGTTGCCATATGGAAAATACCAGTCTCAAGTTGAAGCTTACCGCGAACCATCTCTGCAAATTCAGCTTTAACGATACGACGCTTATGGTGACGAGCTTTATGCCATGGGTCTGGGAAGAACAGTTGCAGTGTATGCAGGCTGCTATCTGGAATCATGTGTTCGAACACTTCAACCGCATCGTGGCACATCACGCGTAAGTTAGTTACACCCGCATCACGAGCAGTACCTAAACAAGCACCAACACCAGGGCTATGAACTTCAATACCTAAAAAGTTTTTCTCAGGTGCATTCTTTGCCATTTCAACCAGTGATGCACCCATACCGAAGCCAATCTCTAGTACAACAGGGTTATCGTTGCCAAATACTTCTTTCCAATTAAGAAGCTCTGGGTTGTAGTCGATACCCATTGTTGGCCAACATTCGTTCATCGCGTTTTCTTGGCCTTTTGTTAAGCGGCCTTCGCGGCGAACAAAACTACGGATCTTACGAACCAGTTTGCCGTCTTCAGTATATTCGTTAGTGGTCACTTCACTCATTGATTTTTGCCTGCACATTGATTAATCAAAGCGGGGATTATCCAAAGAATTGCCTTCGGTGCAAGTCTTTCCGTGGATAAATTCCCACACAATTTGTCTGTTTTACATCCAACGTTAAGTGTGGTGCAATTTCGCTTCTAATAATAGCAAAGCATAGAGCATGTCGTGACTCCTTTCGCAACCGCCATATTAAAGTGGTATGACGCCTATGGGCGTAAAGAATTACCTTGGCAACAAAACAAAACCGCCTACACCGTTTGGCTATCTGAAATCATGCTTCAGCAGACTCAAGTCGCCACGGTGATTCCATACTACCAACGCTTCTTGGAACGCTTTCCTACGGTTATCGACCTAGCGAACGCTGAACAAGATGAGGTGCTCCACTTATGGACAGGGCTTGGTTATTACGCACGAGCTCGCAATCTACATAAAGCGGCAAAAATTGTTGCTGAGCAATATAACGGGRAATTTCCGCTTTCTATCGAAGAGATGAACGCGCTACCGGGCATCGGTCGCTCTACAGCAGCAGCCGTCCTGTCATCGGTTCATAAGCTTCCTCATGCAATTCTTGATGGCAATGTGAAGCGAACCCTTGCGAGAAGCTTTGCCGTTGAAGGTTGGCCTGGCCAAAAGAAGGTTGAAAACCAACTCTGGGAGCATGCAGAAGCTCATACTCCAAAGAAAGATGTCGACAAGTACAATCAGGCAATGATGGATATGGGGGCGATGGTCTGCACTCGTAGCAAGCCTAAATGTACTTTATGTCCTATTGAAAGCATGTGTGAAGCCAAAAAGCTCGACAAACAACTCAATTTTCCTGGAAAAAAACCCAAAAAAGAGAAACCCATAAAAGAAACTTGGTTTGTGATGCTTTATCACGACAATCAAGTTTGGCTAGAACAAAGGCCACAAACGGGTATCTGGGGTGGACTATTTTGCTTCCCACAAAATGAAACGGCGGAAATTGATCATCAATTAGATCTAAGATCTATCAATCAAAATGATAGATACGAAGCAGAAACACTCATTGCATTTAGACATACGTTTAGTCACTACCACCTAGATATCACACCAGTATTAGTGAAATTATCTAAACAACCAGATTTGATAATGGAAGGGACAAAGGGTCTCTGGTATAACTTATCAAAACCTGAAGAAATAGGGCTTGCAGCGCCGGTGAAACAGCTGCTAGAGAGCCTGCCTTTTGAATTAAAGACTAATACGTAACGACACGCTTRCGTATAAATTAAGGAACTATTATGAGCCGTACTGTTTTTTGCACTCGATTACAAAAAGAAGCTGATGGCCTAGACTTTCAGCTTTATCCAGGTGACCTAGGCAAACGTATCTTCGATAACATTTCTAAAGAAGCTTGGGCTCAATGGCAAAGCAAACAAACTATGCTTATCAATGAGAAAAAACTCAACATGATGGATCCTGAGCATCGTGCACTACTTGAAACAGAAATGATTAACTTCTTATTTGAAGGTAAAGATGTAGTCATTGACGGTTACACTCCACCGAGTGAATAAGCGTTTATTTCGACCAATTTTAATGACATCATGACTTAAGTTATGGTGTCATTTTTATATGGGGAGAATATGAAAAAGCTGGTTTATTTCTTAGTGGCTATGCTGTTAACGGGCTGCAGTCGCGAATTTATCGAAAACCTATACGGCGTAAATTACGAACCAACTAACCGTTTTGCTCAGAACTTGGCGGAACTCCCAGGCCAATTTCAAAAAGACACCAAAGCACTAGATGCATTGATCGGCAGCTTCTCTGGTAACATTCAAAAGCGCTGGGGCAGTAAAGAAATAAAGATCGCAGGTAAAAGTAACTATGTGAAATATATAGATAATTACTTAAGTCGTTCAGAGGTAAACTTCTCAAAAGGTGTTATTACGGTAGAAACTGTTTCTCCTACAGATCCCAAAGGACACTTGAGAAATGCGATCATCACGACTCTGCTAACCCCCGATGATCCCTCAAGTGTCGATCTGTTCTCTTCAAAAAGTATCAAACTTGAAGGCCAACCGTTTCTGTATAACCAAGTTGTAGACCAAGAGAAAAAACCTATCCAATGGTCGTGGCGTGCCAACCGCTTTGCTGACCATTTGATTGCTACTCAGCTTAAAACCAAAGATGTCGATTTCAAAAAATCCTATTATGTTGAAATCCCAATGGTAAAAGATCATGCAACGAAACGAAGCTATCAATACGCCGATATCGTTAGACGTGCCTCACAAAGGTATGACATCCCCGAAGATCTGATTTACGCCATTATAAAAACAGAAAGTAGCTTTAACCCCTACGCTGTTAGCTGGGCAAATGCTTATGGTTTAATGCAAGTTGTACCAAAAACAGCAGGCAGAGATGTATTCAAACTGGTGAAGAACAAGCCCGGAGAACCAACACCGGAATATTTATTTAACCCTGAGCAAAATATCGATGCCGGCACCGCGTACTTCTACATATTGAAAAATAGATACCTAAAGGACGTAAAGCACCCCACCACACTAGAATACAGCATGATCTCGGCTTATAACGGCGGAACCGGTGGCGTACTCAATACCTTCAGTAAAGACCGAAAGCGAGCAATGCGTGACTTAAATTCATTGCAACCTAGTCAAGCTTACTGGGCGTTAACGAAAAAGCACCCCAATAAAGAATCTCGCCGATACCTAGAAAAAGTAACAAAATTCAAGAAAGAATTTAACCRAGGTAAAACGTAACGCTCACTTTTGAATAAAAAAACATCTAACGAACGTTTTTTTTAATTAATTTGAAAAAAGGTGTTGACGGTTATGAAGAAAATCCGTTTAATAGCGCTCCGTTGCCCGGATAGCTCAGTCGGTAGAGCAGAGGATTGAAAATCCTCGTGTCGGTGGTTCGATTCCGCCTCCGGGCACCACAATTTGATTTGTTGGTGCCATGACTTTTTAACAGAAAGTTTTAGCACGGACATAATG
>NZ_JAKJSW010000023.1:0-70542 GCF_050337375.1 Vibrio makurazakiensis
CAGTGACTGCTATCGATAAAAAATTAGATACGAAAAGCAACGACATTGAACAGCTTTCAAGCATTCAAACTCAAGTCAGTGACGAGCTAAAACAGCTTCAAAACCAAACTGCAAAACTGCAGCGTGAGAGCCAGGAGCTGAAAGCAAAACGTAATCGAGCGAAGTCTGCTTTAGATAAGCAATACAGCCGTTTACTAGAAGATCCTGAAATTGACTTAATTTCTTTTCAAAAAAGCTACCAAGACTCTTGGTCTGCTGTAAAAGCGAATCAAGTAGAAGTGTTGGAAAACCAGCAAGCACTTAGTGAAACAGAAATTCGCCTTTCACAGCTAAAACAAAAGAAAGCTCGCCTAAACAACGAATACGCAAACCTTGAAGAATCTAAAGTTGAAGCTCGTGTAAAACGCATTGCGACTGAGCTGCGTGAAAGTGCTGTTCTTGAAACAAGCTACACAACCACATGTTCATCAACAATGACCCTTGGCGAATGTGTCAATCAAGGTAAGCAGCTTACTAATCAAAAAGCCGTTAACACTTTTAAGCAGAACTTGCTTGAGCAGCTCACTGAAAGCTCAATTGCTAAGCAAAACCTACAAGGTGTTCAGCTAAATATCCATGTTCAAGACAGCCAAATCATCAAAAGTGGCTTCTCTGGGAACAATGCCTACTTCACTCAAATGCAAGCTCAGCTACGAGCTAAACCAGAAGCGGTTGCGGCTTGTAACCTGCTTAACGTTTCAACGCGTTACTGCCTAAGCGGTAATCAAGCAGAGTCAGTGAAGAAAAATGACAAGCAATGGGCAAACATTACCGTTCGCTCTGATCAATACAACGATGCTGTTACCGTTAATGGTGTGAAATATGGCAGTACGCCCGTTGAGATCTCTTTACCATCTGGTCGTCATCAAGTAACTGTATCCAAACAAGGCTACGAAACGTATAGCCGAACAGTTACGGTTAACGGCAGCGATACTATTTGGATAAAACTATTACCAAATAAAAACAGCTAATATTTAGCGATATTTCACAAAGCTGAATTTAAAGCGCCATTTTGTTACCAAGTTACGCAGATAACTTCGGACAAAATGGCGTTTTCGTTTAGAATAATGGTTTATTCCCAACTTTGATTGAAGTAGCCCGTTATGCGACCTGGTTTTCCAACTTTATTATTAGCACTTGCTCCTAGCTTAGTGACTCCATTTGTATTAGCAGAAGCTCCTCCGCAAACCGTCACATCAATCGAAAGCCTTCTGTTCACTAAGCACTCTGAACTGTCTGACGTTCAAAAGAAGTTATCTGAAAAGCAAAACCAAGTGGATAACCAACAAGCTTTAGTATCTCGTTTATCTAAAATAACAGAACAGGCTGAATCAAAACTCCAATCAGCAAAAGTGGGGTTAGAGAAATCCTACGCACGTATGATAGATGAGCCTGAACTCGACATGTCTCAAGTTCAAGCAAGTTATCAAGACGCATGGGCATCTCTGAAGAACGCACAAGCTGAGCACCTTGAAGCTCAGCAGAAACTTCAAGATTTAGATGTTGACCTATCGATGATCAAAGCTGATGTATTAGTCGCAGAATCATCCATCAATGCATTACAGCAAAATAAGCTTAGGGCTAGAGTTGAACGTTTAAGAAATGAGTTAACGCAAACCACCGAAAGCAAAGTTAGCTTTACCAATACCTGCCAAGCCGATATGACGTTAGCGCAGTGCTCAAACCAAACAACTGACCTAGCTTTGCAAAAAAGCGTAAATCAATTTCAAAGAAGTATCGTAGAGCAAGCAACCGAATCAGCTGTTATTAAGCAAAACGTTGGTAGCGCTTCACTTAATATCCACGTATTAAGCCACGATGTATCTACAGCTAACTTCTATGATAACAACAAGCATAAAGCCGTCATTGACGCGACTTTAGAAACTAGGCCAGCCAAGAATGCCCCATGTAAACTATTGGGTATCGAGTCTCACTATTGCTTTACTCCTAGTGAGTCAGAACAAGCAGCCGAAACACAAAAAGAGGTTGCTTGGGTTAGCCTAACGATTCGCTCAAATCAATATCAAGATAAAGTGTCTATTGATGGGGTGAACTACGGCAGTACACCTGTAGAAGCTATGTTGCCTGTCGGCTCCCATATGGTGACTATCTCGAAAGAAGGCTACAAATCTTTCCATCAAGAGCTAGCAATTAAACGCGATCATAACCTACGAGCAGTTTTGCGTGAAAAGCAAAACGAGCTCAATATCGGTGACACATTTGCCGACAGCATCAGTGACCAGCGCCATGCACCTGAGGTGGTTATCGTAGGTTCAGGTGAGTACTTAGTTGGTGAAAACTCAGCGCAACAAGTTCGTATCACGCAATCTTTTGCACTAGCCGCAACACCAACCAGCGTCAGTGACTTTAAAGC
Source organism: Vibrio makurazakiensis (assembly GCF_050337375.1). Classification (NCBI taxonomy): domain Bacteria; kingdom Pseudomonadati; phylum Pseudomonadota; class Gammaproteobacteria; order Vibrionales; family Vibrionaceae; genus Vibrio; species Vibrio makurazakiensis. The sequence goes on from NZ_JAKJSW010000023.1 coordinate 2,414, forward strand.
ATTCATTGAACAAACGGGCTACCAAACCGACGCTGAACTCAAGAACACCTGTAACGCCTTCGAAAATACAGAAGTCACACCAATTCCAGACAGTTACTGGAGAAACCCCGGCTTTAAGCAAAGTGGTAATTCTCCTGTGGTCTGTATTAGCAAAAATGATGCAATAGCCTATACAAAGTGGTTGTCTAATCAAACAGGGTTCACCTACCGCCTTCCTACTGAAGTTGAATGGGAAGTCGCAGCTCGTTCAGGCAAACAAACCGATTACTGGTGGGGTGACAGCTTTGGTACAGGCAACGCGAATACTGGTTGGGCAGGAACACCTTGGTCAAATAACAGTACGTCACCGCTAAAGTCATTCCCAGCGAACAGTGGTGGTTTCTACGATATGGTAGGTAATGTATGGGAGTGGACTAGCGCCCCAACTGGCATAGCAAAAGGTGGAGCTTGGAGCTTCTCACCAAGCGAAGCTAAAGTGTATAGCGAACTCCACGCTTCAAGCTCGACCTCAGCAAACTACCTAGGATTCCGAGTTCTACGTCAGTTATAACGCTTTTTTACTCGTGGTTTTATAAAGGGGGGATTTCCCCCCTTTTTTGTGCCTGATGCATTAGGTACTGTAACGCCATGACGTAGTTATGTCGCGTTATCGGACGAACTACCTGGATACAGGCATACCCTCGCTTGTGTTTAGATGTCTTCTACATGTCGACAAGTAATATCTTGTCTTTGCCAGCCCTTCTTCAGGCTGGCTTTTTTTTGCCTGTAGATAACCTTTCACCTGTGATGTGAATAATTTGTGAGCACATCTAGTTTTATAGTCCACGGTAGAGTGCAAAATCAGCATTTAACGCTTTTCATGCAATACAGAGCTATGAGTAACTGATATCATATTGAAAAGTTTATAAATGAGACTCATCACTTGAAAGAAAGCCTTTCCCCAGCCGAGCGCTCCCTCTTTCAACAACTTCCCGGTTGTTGGGGCTGTAAAGACTTAAACTCCGTTTTTGTCTATGCTAATCAAGCCTACGCAGATTTGATTGGTGTCGACTCAGGTAAGCATTGTATCGGGCTGAGTGATTTTCAAATGCCAAGCCAAACTACACAATGCGCGCAAGACTTCCAAGAACAAGATCAATACGTGATATCGACCGGCAAAGCACTTAAGGTTCTCGATATTCACCCCTATCCAGACGGGCACTGGCACGCACATATATTTACCAAGACTCCTTGGTTTGATGATCAAGGCAATGTTCAAGGTACTATTTTCTATGGACAAGAATTAACGGACACAGCCATTCTGGAAGTCGCCCACTGGGTTTGTCGTGCAACAGGACTAAGCTCTAATTCTTCAATAAAAGCATCACAACAATCCAAGCTGATGGCTCCTTTGTCGACTAGAGAATCAGAGATCTTGTTCCTACTTCTCTATGGAAAAAAGCCACAATATATAGCCAGCTCTATGCAAATCTCCATCAAAACCGTTGAAGGCCATGTCGCGCGCCTACGGAATAAGTTTCAAGCCACCAGCAAACACCAACTTATTGAATTTGCCCTTGATTCCGGTTACGGCTCGGTGATCCCTAAGACGTTACTCAAAAAACAAGTTTCTGTTGTATTGCACAGCGACGTCACTTAGCGCAAGCAAGATCAAAAACGCCCATGAACATATATCCATGGGCGTTAATTATTCTTAAATGCTAATCTCAAGCTAAGGCGCTAATCTGTCGATGTCCCAACTCTCATTATCTCTTGAGAATAGGAATCGGTCATGCAGGCGATGCTCACCACCTTGCCAAAATTCAATGCTTTCAGGCTCAACTCTGAAGCCTCCCCAAAAACTAGGGACTGGGATCTCACCATTCGCGAATTTCTGCTTTAACTCTAGGTACTTACCTTCCAAAATACCACGAGCTGAAATACGACTACTTTGCTTACTCGCAATCGCCGCTAACTGGCTTTCTTTTGGACGAGAAGAGAAATACTTCATGTTCTCTAACGGGCTAAGCTTCTGCGCGATGCCTGTAACATGCACTTGACGCTCAATAGGATGCCAAGGGAAGTGCAGACTGATCTTACTGCAATCTTCTAGATGCTGAGCTTTGCGACTTCCAAGGTTGGTATAAAAGATAAAACCATCTTTGTCGCACCCTTTAAGTAATACGATGCGCTGGAAAGGTTGACCGTTCTTATCAACCGTCGCCACGGTCATTGCCGTCGGGTCAGTCAGGTTAGCTTTAATTGCTTGTTCTAGCCAAAAGTTAAACTGGTCAATAGGATCAGCTTTCAAGTCTTTTCTACGTAACCCGCCTTGAGCGTACTCACGTCGAATATCATTCAGTTCCATCTATAAACTCCTTGGAATTTTTCTGTGATTTTGCGCTCTAATACTTTGAAACACAAGTCCACTCAATCTGATTTTATGTGCTACGTAACTCAATGTAAGCCAGATCGCGTTAATATTGTGGCGACGCTGATATCATTCGGAGATTCTGCGACTACCTTTCGAGGCTACCTTGAGCATTTCCAAGCATTTTTTGTCTACGCCCTTCATGCTTTTAGCTCTGGTTCTAGGTGTTATCGGCCTAAACTCTACTCATCAGCTTGCCAAACACTACCATACCCAACAGTTGACGGAACAACTCAATGAATCAGCCCGTAAAGCGAATCAACAGTTGGACTCAGAGCTTGTCAAATTTCAGCAAATCCCAGATCTCTTGAGCAATGATCCAAGGCTGTCAGACTATTTCAATAACCCTAACAGTAAAATTAAGCTCAACCCTCTACTACACAGTTGGGCACGACAAAGCCTAGCCGATACTATTTACGTTCATAACTTATCGGGAGAAGTGGTCGCATCCAGTAACTATCAAGACCATAACAGTTTTGTCGGTGAAAACTTCGCTTACCGGCCATATTTTCATCAAGCCGTACAAGGTGTAGATGCACAGTACGTGGCGCTTGGAGCACGATCCAATGTTCGAGGCTACTTCTTATCTGCTCCGCTATTCAACAATGAAGAAATTTTTGGCGTAATCACCGTCAAGGTCAGCTTAGAAAACATAGAGCAACTGATCACAATTGAAAATTCAGACATTCTAGTCATCGACCAAAATCAGGTCGCTTTCCTATCCAGCAATGAAAATTGGTTATACCAATCAATACAAACGCTGCCCGAAACAAAACAACAAGAGATTGAACGCTCACGCCAATACGGTAATGAATCAATATCTGCAATTTCCTTTTTTGGAAAGCAGCTGCCTGTAGAACAAGACCTGCTAGCGAATCAATTGCTCACAAGAGATCAATTCAGTTTATACCCTCTGCCTTTTAACAAAAATGGCTACCAAGTCATCGCTATAAAGCAGTCTGGTGATCTGACAAAAAGCATTATTCAAGCCGACATTATATTTTTTATTATCTACAGCCTGGTGGCTCTGATCGCTTGGTCTTGGCGACAAACATACAAGGCAAAAGCAGAGCTTATCAATGTGAATCAATATTTAGAAACGACGGTTGAAAAACGAACCCAACATCTACAACAAGCGAATCAACAGCTCCAACATACCGTCCATCAATACCAACAATCTCAGCAACGTTTAAAGCAGACGGAAGAAGAATTAACTCAAGCGGCCAAACTTGCAGTACTAGGTGAGTTGTCAGCTAGTATCAATCATGAAATTAATCAGCCGCTGGCCGCTTTAAGAACCTACAGCGAGAACAGTTTAAAGTTACTGGCTATGGATAAGTACGCTATGGTCGAAGCGAACCTGAAAAAAATGATTGAGCTCAACTCAACGATCTCTGAAATCATTGCCCGCTTAAAAGTATTTACAAGAAAAGTTACCAAGCAAGAACACCATCAGGCAAGCCTGCATGACTCTATACACAATGCCACCAGCCTTTTGAGTACTCAATTCATCCACCAAGGTATTACGGTTCGATTACCGACAGTACCTCCAGATATCATAGTTAGCATCCACCCTACTGAACTGGAGCAAGTTCTCGTAAACCTTATACATAATTCAATTCAAGCACTTAGTGAACATGACTCACCGCAAATAGGTATTGAATGGCAAGTAGATAACACTTATTGTAATGTTACCGTATGGGATAATGGTCAGGGTGTTGAACCGAATAAGTTAGGGCAATTGTTTGATCCATTTTATACCTCAAAGCCAGAAGGACTTGGATTGGGGCTCTCTATTTCCAAAAGAATAATAGAAGCATACAACGGCACTTTAACTGCGCAGTATTTGCCAGCTAAGGGGATGCAATTTTCTATCAAGCTGCCTCAGTTTAAGCCCGACTCACTCGCTATGCGTAAGGAAGCTCAATAGTGATGTTAGATATTTACTTCGTGGATGATGAGCCAAGAATTAGAGACTCTGTTCAGCAAGCATTGATGATTGAAGGCATTGACGCGACGTGCTTTCCAAACGCCGTAGAAGCGCTTGCCACTATCGACAGCTCACGTGCGGGCATTATTATCACTGATATACATATGCCAGTGATGGACGGTATAGAGTTCACTCGCCAAATACTCAAACATAACCCTCACTTTCAAATCATCGTACTCACTGGATATGGTGATGTAGAAACAGCAGTTTCGGCGATGAAAGCTGGCGCTTATGATTTCCTTGAAAAGCCTTTTTCAACGGAAAAACTACTCACAGCGATCAATAAAGCACGCGACAAACTATCACTTGTTCAAGAAAACCATTTATTGAAGAAAGAGCTTGAGATGCAAGTTCAGGTAGGACCTAAGCTCATCGGCCACTCGAACACTATGGTAGAGCTTCGCCGTCAACTCATCTCGATTGAAAGCCCACAAGACAGGCTAATCGCAATCTTCGGTGAAGTGGGGACAGGCAAGCGTATTACCGCCCAATACCTCCATGATTTACATAGTGACCCAAGCAGTGAAATGCTACCTATCCCCGCTTTTGAGATAGCTCCTTACTCAGAAACCGTATTCAAAGATCTGATCCGCCAACAGTTAGCGAAGGCAATGGGCGGCAGCCTTTACATATATCAAACTGAGCAATGGGAAAATCATCACTGGCAATGGTTAGAAAGTTGTAAAAACAACGATGCTCGAATCATCGTGTCTTCCAGTTCTATTCAATTAAACGATATGAGCGGATTTCAGGTTTTCCAATTGCCAAATTTAAGCCAACGCTTAGAAGATATTGGCCCCCTCTTTAAGCATTTTGTCCGAGGGGCTGCTAGTCGTTACCAGTTACAGCCCCCCGTCATTACTCACCAAGAAATATCACAGCTTCAACAATACTCTTGGTCAGAAAACATCAAACAGCTCAGGCAGCACGCAGAAGTCAGAGCCTTACGTAACGACAAACAGGAGCTCGACGCTAATCCAGAAACAACGAACAGCGAGCTAAACTCTCTAAACCAAAGGATTGATGTATTTGAGCAACTATTATTAATTGAAGCACTGCATCGTCATGATGGTCGATTGAAGGATGTACAACTAGAATTACAAATATCCCGTAAAACACTCTACGATAAAATGAAGAAGCATCAGCTCGACAAAGTTAATTATAAGATGAAAACATTATTATAAATTATTAGTTGTAAGGGTCATATAAAACAAAACCTTAACTTTTAGTTGAACTAAGAATACACTCAAGGCGTGTTAGCCATTTTAACGAGAACAAGGATGAGCAATGAGCAAAAAAGCTCTTAATAAACTCTCAACAACCGAGCTTGACTACGTAGACGATAAAACCGCTGCGTTACTCTTGAATACACCAACAAGCGCACGAATTATGTTGTGGGTTATTGTGACGTTTTTTATTGCTGCCATCTTTTGGGCATCTTGGGCTCAGATAGATAAGGTAACAGTTGGTCAGGGCAAGGTTATCCCCTCTTCTCAAATCCAAGTCGTACAAAACCTAGAAGGTGGCTTGGTAAAAGAAATCCTAGTAAGAGAAGGCCAGCAAGTTCAAAAGGGTCAACAATTGCTGTTAATTGATGATACGCGCTTTCGATCTGACTTTAGAGAGCGAGAGCAGCAAGTAGCCAACCTTACAGCCAGCGTTTTACAACTTTCAGCGTCATTAACCAGTGTTGTTATAAATGAAGATGCTTCAACAGAAAGCTGGGAAAATAGCGTTAGCCTTGACTACAACAGACTTGCTTTCCCTCCAAAATTTCATGAGTTACAGCCAAAACTTGTTGCTCGCCAAAAAGCCGAATACCGCCAAGATTTAAACAATCTGAAAAACCAACTTTCTGTTTTTGACCAACAAGTTAAGCAAAAAGAACAAGACCTAATAGAAATCATTGCCCGAGTTGAAAACCTTCGACAAAGCTACCGTTATGCGAAAAAGGAACTTGAAATCACCAAACCGCTCGCCGATGAAGGTGTTGTTCCTCGTATCGAACTCCTGAAGTTGCAGCGCCAGGTAAATGATACGCGACGCGAGCTCACGTCAAGTGAATTGAAAATTCCAGTACTGCGATCAGCCATTCGAGAATCTATGCTCAGCCGTATTGATGCAGCGTTGAAGTTTCGTTCAGAACAACAAGAAAAGCTTAATCAGGCACAAGACAAATTATCTTCTCTTACCGAATCCGCAGTGGGGCTTGAAGACCGTGTAAACAGAACCGTGGTTGTCTCTCCGGTAACGGGTACAGTCAAAACACTGGGTATCAACACGGTTGGTGGTGTAATCCAGCCAGGTATGGACATTGTCGAGATTGTTCCAACCGAAGATTCGCTATTGGTTGAAGCTAAGATTGCGCCTCAAGACATTGCGTTCCTAAGGCCACAACTAGAAGCCATCGTTAAATTCAGTGCTTACGACTTCACGAAGTACGGCGGGTTAGAAGGCCAGCTTGAGCATATCAGTGCCGATACTACCCAGGATGAAGAAGGCAATAGCTTCTATATCGTTAGAGTTCGTACTGATAAGCATAACTTTGGCCAGAATGAAGAACTGCCTATCATTCCAGGAATGACGGCTTCAGTCGATATCATTACAGGTAAGCGAACGGTTTTGGAATACTTAATGAAACCAATATTAGGTGCGAAGAATAACGCCCTTAAAGAGTAGGTAAGGATACCCATGCAAGACTCATCACCGAATTACAACCAAAGAGCCGTTGAATGAAGTATCGGCTCTCGCTGCTCATAATATTAGCGACCTCATTTTCCTCTAGCGCTCTCAATACCAAAGAGCAGCAATGGGTAAATGCGGTCACTTCTACCTATGGGGAAAGAGCAGGAAAACGAGTAACGACCTGGCGTAATAATCTAAGCCAATATAAAAAGCTTTCAGAAAAAGAAAAACTCACTGCGGTGAACGGCTTCTTTAATCAGCTCTACTTCGTTAATGACATTAACTTATGGGGAAAAAATGATTACTGGGCAACGCCTTTAGAGTTCCTTGGAAGTAATGCTGGCGATTGTGAAGACTTCACTATCGCTAAGTACTTTTCATTACTGGAGCTAGGCGTCTCAGATAAAAAACTCCGCCTTGTCTACGTTAAAGCTTTGGAACTCAACCAGTTCCACATGGTTCTTGCTTACTACACCTCCCCAAGTGCAGAGCCGTTAATCTTAGATAATATTAACCCTCAAATTAAAAAAGCCTCTAAACGAAGAGACTTACTGCCGATCTACAGCTTCAACGGTAAAAATCTATGGCTTATGAAGTCATCGGCAGGAAGCGGAAAATTGGCTGGTAAATCATCGCGCTTAAGCCTTTGGAATGATCTCCGTTCTCGCGAGCGTAACCTCAAATTAAACAAACCCATTATCAATTACGATGAGTAGGTACAATGACTTTATATAAACAACTCGTAGTCGGAATGGTAGCGGTCTTTATCCTGTTGATGGCATCCGTCTTCATGATTGAGTTCAACACCACCCGAAATCACTTAGAGCAACAACAACGATCTGAAGTGAACAACACCATCAATACCGTAGGTCTAGCGTTAGCGCCATACCTAGAAAATAAGGATCCTGTCGCTGTAGAATCTGTTATCAACGCTTTGTTTGATGGCAGCTCTTACTCAGTTGTTCGACTTATTTTCTTAGATACGGGTGATGAGATCCTACGTTCGTACCCAATTAAGCCTAATGGTGTGCCTAAATGGTTTACGGATATGCACCTATTCCAAAAAATCCATGATCGCCGAGTAGTCACCAGTGGGTGGATGCAACTTGCTGAAGTGGAAATCGTCAGCCACCCTGGCTCAGCTTATGAACAGCTGTGGCAATCGTTCTTGAATCTATTAACTGCATTTGCTGCGATATTTGTCATTGGTATGGCTGCAATTTCATTAATCCTAAATAGAGCGCTGCGTCCACTGACTCTCATTATCAGAAAGATGGATCAAATCGCGAATAACAATTTTGGTGAACCACTCCATAAACCGAAAACCAAAGACTTAAGATTGGTCGTCGATGGCATCAATCGCATGTCTTCTCAAGTCGAGTTGTCATTTAAAAACCAAGCCAAAGAAGCTCAAAAGCTGCGTGAACGTGCCTACATTGATCCTGTATCACACTTAGGTAACCGTGCGTTCTACATGAGTCAACTCAACCAATGGCTAACTGAGTCAAGTGTTGGTGGCCTTGCCGTATTACATGCACAATTTGTGAGTGATGAATACGAAGAGAAAGGCTACCAAGAGGGTGATGAGCTCGTTCGCCAATTAGCTGATTTGCTAAAAACCTCTATCACTACGCAGGGCGTTACCATCGCACGTATCTCTAAAGATGAGTTTGGTTTCATCCTACCTAATATCGACGAAAGTGAACTCAAGCTATCAGCCGACAGCATCGTGACTTGTATTCAGGGCTTACAATCAGACCCTACTGGAATGGCTGATGCTGACCTTTCACTAGGCGTAACCTACAGTAGCCGCAGCAAAACCAGCACCGAGATAATGTCACTGGCAGATAATGCGTTGTCACTGGCGAAAGCGAACCCAGAACTCAAATACGGCTACATTTCTGGCGATGAACAAACCAACATTCTTGGTAAGCAACAATGGCGTAGCTTAGTCGAAGAAGCGATCCATAATAATGATATTACGTTCCGCTTCCAGGCTGCCAACAATAGCTTCGGCAAGACATTCCACCAAGAGGTGTTCTCTGCCATTGAAAAAGACGGGACACGCTATAGTGCAAACCAATACTTGTTTGCTCTAGAACAACTTGAGTGCGGTCATATTCTTGATCAATACGTAATTGAAAAGATGCTAGAGAAACTAAACTCTGGAGAAGTCACTCATCCAGTGGCGATCAACTTATCACCAAGCAGTGTTTCTCAACCAAGTTTCATTCGTTGGCTAGGTAAAATACTGGCGAGCAATGCTTCGCATACAAGTCAGCTTCATTTTGAAATACCAGAAAACTGCTTTGTTCACGAACCTCATTACACTGCACTTTTGTGTAATACAATTCGAAACTCAAAAGCGGTATTTGGCGTAGATAACTATGGTCGTAACTTCCAGTCTCTTGATTACATCAATGAATTCAGACCGGAATACGTGAAGCTCGACTACTTGTTCACGCACAACTTAGATGATGAAAAACAGAAGTTCACGCTTACTTCAATCTCTCGTACGGCACATAACTTAGGTATCACTACTATCGCCTCTCGGATTGAAACTCAGACACAGTTAGATTTCTTGTCTGAACACTTTGTTGAAGTGTTCCAAGGTTTCATTGTAGACAAATAGTTGTAAGGTCACTTTAAATGCAAGATGCGTTACTCAATTCGCTAATTTACGTCAGCCGCTATTATGGGCTGGCTAATTCGCCAGAAGCTTTGGTCAATGGACTGCCACTTTCAGATGGTAAGCTCACACCGTTTTTGTTCCCACGGGCAGCAGAACGAGCGGGGCTTGTCGCGAAAGAGAACCGTGCGACTTTAGAGACGATTCCTTCGCTCATCTTACCGGCAGTATTACTGCTGAAAGGTGGAGATTCTTGTGTTCTAAATAGTATCGATAGAGAGAAGCAAGAAGCTGAAGTCATTACTGCTGAAAGTGGAATGGTTCCGATTGTGATCCCATTAGCGGAACTTCAAGAGCAATATATAGGTCGCTACTTCCTAGTCAAAAAGCAGTTTCGATACGATGAACGTTCACCTGAGGTTCTAAAAACACGTGACGGCCACTGGTTTTGGAGCACGATTTGGGAATCTAGAAATATCTACCGTGATGTTTTGATTGCGTCAATCCTGATCAACATGTTCGCGGTCGCTGCCCCAATGTTCACACGTTTGGTGTACGACAAAGTCGTTCCTAACCTGGCATTTGAAACGTTGTGGGTGCTTGCGAGTGGCATCTTCGTTGTGTTCTTGTTCGACTTCTTACTCAAGCTAATGCGAAGCTACTTTATCGATGTGGCGGGGAAAAAGTCTGACATTCTGATTTCTTCAAAAATCTTCAGTAAAGTTCTAGGCATTCGAATGGAAGCAAAGCCGCCTTCTGTCGGTGCATTTGCTAAACACTTGCAAGAGTTCGAGTCCATTCGAGAGTTCTTTACCTCAGCGACAATCGGCTCGTTAATCGACCTACCCTTTGCGCTACTGTTCCTCGGGTTAATTTGGTTGATGGCAGGTAACCTTGTACTTGTACCAATCATTGGCGTACTAATACTGGTTATCCATGCTTTGCTGATTCAAGGCCCACTAAGAAAAACCATAGAAGAAGGTTCTCGCTTAGCCTCACAGAAATACGCGAACTTAATTGAAAGCCTAGCAGGGCTAGAAACCGTTAAGCTATTTAGTGCTCAAAGCCAATTCCAATACCGTTGGGAAGAAGCAGTTGCTCATATGGCTAATTGGAATATCAAAAGCCGTCGTATCACCGATAGCATTCAAAACGCAGCCGGCTTTGTTCAGCAAAGCTGTAACGTAGGTATGATTATTTTTGGCGTATACCTGATAGCTGAAGGTGAATTGACCATGGGTGGTTTGATCGCTGCGACCATGTTAAGTGGGCGTGCTATTGGTCCATTGGTTCAGCTCTCTTTGCTATCGACTCGCTACAACCAAGCAAAGTCATCGATGACCATCATGGAACAAATAATGGCGATGCCTGACGAGCAAGAGGAAGGTAAGCGTTATATACATCGCCCAATCGTTCAAGGACGCATTGAACTTGATAAAGTGACCTTCCACTACCCTGATTCGCCAGTCGCTTCAATACGCAACCTCTCGCTAACGATTAACCCTGGCGAAAAGGTGGCGATTATTGGTCGTATTGGCTCAGGTAAAACCACATTAGAACGTTTGATTATGGGGTTGTATAAACCCACTGAAGGACACGTACGTATTGATGGAACAGACATAGAGCAACTCCATCATGTCGATATTCGCCGTAACATTGGCTGTGTACCTCAAGATAGTAATCTGTTCTACGGTTCTATTCGCGATAACATCACCTTAGGTCGTCCTCTTGTAGATGATAGAGATGTGATGGATGCAGCTAACCGAGCAGGGGTAACCGTGTTTACTCAGCAAGACCCTGCAGGGTTAGAACGTCAGGTTGGAGAAGGTGGTGGTCAGCTATCTGGTGGTCAACGTCAATCAGTCGCTATCGCAAGAGCATTCCTTGGACGTCCTCCAGTACTACTACTGGACGAGCCAACCAGTGCCATGGATAACCGTTCAGAGATGCATATTAAGAATCAACTTGGCCAACTTGTTTCAAGTGAAACCTTAATCCTAATTACTCACAAAACGTCGATGCTCGACATCGTAGACCGAGTCATCGTTATGGAGAAAGGTTGCATCATTGCAGATGGTCCTAAGATGCAAGTTCTGTCAGATCTCAAGAAAGGTAAGGTCAAAGCCGTTAGCTAAGCATCAAATATGCGGCGGTCAATTAAGACCATTACCAAGTATTGAAAAACTCACAACGATAGAATTAAAAAAGGGAGCATAAGCTCCCTTTTTTTGTTTTTGATTCTACTGACTTAAAGTTGAATGTCTTCTTCTTCCATCTTGGAAGCACATTCAATTTTGTACTGATCATATGAAAATATGCTTGGCCCATGTGTTCGTTTAGTCGTGACGACTTCATCACCAAACTGCACAGTCACACGAGTAAAAACTTTCTCTGTTGCTTCAATCATATTCAGTTGAAGCCCCTCTTCAAACTCAGCTTCCACGACTTCTAACTGAGACTTCGTAGACTCTAAAACTTGGTTGTTTTTTGTCTTCATTGATTCAATTAAATGTTGCTCTTCTTCGCTGCGTTCAGCTTTAGGCTTTTTCTTAAACTCAAGCTCTTTTCGGATCACATCCATAGTGGCTTCTTGAGCCTCGGTATACTTTTCTTTTAGCTCAGTAATTTTTTGCTTATACCCTTCGTATTTAGCAAAAGCGTGCACTTTAGTAGCCGTATCACCTTCAACGCCTAAGAATACACATGTAACCTTACCGCCAACTTTGCTTTCACCGCCACTCAATGTTCCGTGTCGTTTCGCTGCATCCATCACTATAAGATCATGCCCGCAGCGTAATTCATTATTCATGCTGTGGACGCTCAGCTTAATATCATGCCCGGCTTGCAGTTCAGAGAACTGTGCATAGCTCGCGGTGATCTCACCTTTCGTAAAAACACGGCAACTTTTCGGCTGACCTTCACTAACGGTATGACCGATGATTCCTTTTCCTACATGTATATCACCCTGAGCTTGTACTTCAGCGGACTCGATAAAACCACCAACAGTTACAGTACCAGACGCTTTGACTACCATTCCCGGTTCAATATCACCGGAAACAACAACATTGCCTTTAAATTTAACGTGCCCAGTACCGACGCCAACGCTGTTCAAATATAAAGCGTGATCGACTTCGATGGTTTTTTCTTTAATTAGAGGCATTCCTGAGCTTGTCGCAAGAAGAAGGTTTGGATCGGTAGGAGAAATATGGGTGCCTTTACCCGCTTTGAGGAGGCTATCTTTACCAGGTAAAGGGGGAATAACACGACCTTGAACGGTAAACCCTGGCTTACCTTTGGTTGCTGGAACACGTCGCATCACTTCAGAATTTTCATCAACTGTTATGGTTTCGCCCAGGTTCCGCATATCTATTTTATCGGAGTCATCATCTTGTGGCTTGAGTATGCGTTTAGTTACGTCTTCAACCAAAGGAATAAACTGAGCATCTTTACCCTTTGCAGCAGGTAGCCCTTTAGCAACCGCTTGGGTAAATTTCTCTCCTTTTTTGAGCTGATTACTCATTACCATGACTTTTTTGAGCGCCAGCTTATTTATACCTTTGCTAATATGCGCTTGGGCAAGGCAATGAACGATTTCACTTCCACGTAACCCACGCCCTTTATAGGCACCAGTAACAACAATACTGGCAAGCATTTCATCGGTTGAAACTTCAACCTTTGCAGTTGCGTTTCTAACTTCGGCTATCGATATGCCGCTGTATGCTTCACCTCGTCCTTCACGTGCGAGTGTGACGAAGCGAAGTACTTCCTCTTCATCAAGAAAGTAATCCTCAGCATCTATCTCCACTATCGCTTCAGCAAGCCCAACCTGGTCGAAACTTTGCTCCACAACAAGCTCTGGGGGCAGCTTAGCGATGACCTCCTGCTTGTCTTCCGATAATGTAATAATGCTATCCCACATACAGCCACAATTTCCATAATAGATAAACTCATCGTCGAGTGTATAGAATATGTAAAATACAAAAAATGATGTGCATTAAAGAATCAGACTCACATCACTTAGCTTTTGTCTGAAAAATAGTCTCATATCTAAGATTTCATCATTAAGTATAGGTAATTCTATTTCAGCGGTTTTCCATTAAATTTAATCGATAAACTGCAGTCACACCGCGCCCTTCATTGAAATAGCTCAAAGACTGGCACAGCTCTGAAACGAGAATGATGCCACGACCATGAGTTTTGAGCTCATCACTCGTTCTTTGCTTATCGACATCAAAGCCATCGCCATTGTGTTCCAATTGCATCACTAAAGACTTTTCAACGGGGTTGAACTCTAAATCAAGTTTTACCCAAGCATCCTCATTTAGGCTCGCTAAACGCTCTTCTCTTAACTGATAGAAAGTATAGAAACCATCAGGGTCATCTTTGAGTTTTGAATCCAACCGCAGCAAACCATGCTCGATTGCATTAGCAAACAGTTCAGACAACACTGAACAGACCAAATCGAGATCGGCCCCTCCAGGAATAATACCCATTAAGTACTGACGAACTTCAGCCATAATGGTTACCTCAGCCAATACTGACTTAGGGAAAAACAGCGCAGCTTTTGAAGGGACTTTACTGAAGTGACTCGTACTAGATAGGGTGGACACTTTACTGTCATTTTGAATAGGGAATTCCATTGAAAGTATGGAAACATCGTCGCTTTCGCGTTCGGTCGAAAACGCTTTTACTTCATCATGTAGAGTTTTAATGATCGGTTGAGGCTTTAGTAACACTTGCTCAAGGCGCTGTTGACCAAATTGCTCACCGGCACTATTTTCGGCTTCTGTTACACCATCGGTATAGCTAACAATTTTTTGCCCTTCATCAAGCTTTAAGTGTACTAAATTCACTTCGAATTCATCACGCTCGAGTACACCGAGCGGCATGTGAGTAGAAGCCAATCGTCGTTCAATTTCACCTTTTGAATTCAATACGTAACTGTCTGGTAAGCCCCCACCCCACCAGCTAACTTCATAGCCATTACTTTTGATTTCAAAGACACTAGCTGCCAGCATCATTCCCATTGGTAAGAACTTAACAAGCGAGTCATTTAACTCTGAAACTATTTCACCTAGAGATAACCCTTTAGCCGCCATCGAAAAGAACGCACGACTAGCCGGAATAGCAGAAATAGCAGCAGGCAAACCATGACCTGTGGCATCAGCAATCATCACATATACGCCACCATGAGGACGGTTAGCGACCACGATGAGATCACCGTTGAAAACGGTTGAGGGCGTAGAAATGTATTCAATGCCATGAACATCGGTCAGCTGAGAACTCATCTCTTCAGCTAAATTAGCAAATATCGACTCTGCAATAGCGTAGTCGTACTTTACCTGACCATGGAAATGGCTAAGTTCATCTCGCTGTTGCTTCATCTCGCTGTGCATACGAGCAACCCGATAATGAGCTTGAACCTTAGCGATCAATACCGATTTATCGATGGGCTTAGGAATAAAATCATCCCCTAAACTCAAGCACTTTTGGTAAGAGTCGTGATCGTCTAAAACGCTGAGGAAAAGAATTGGAATATGGTGCTCTGGGAAAGCATCACGGATGTCTGTAGCTGTCTCGAAACCATCTTTGATTGGCATCATAACATCAAGAATGATCACATCAGGTAGCTGTGGCATCTCTTGCATTGAGGCGACAACGACCTCTCCATTTTCATAAGCATCAAAATGGGTATAAATTCCCTCAAGCATAATGCGGCAAAGCTCGCGATTGGTAGCATGATCATCAACAACCATTACTCTCATTCCACTCTCCTTAATGATGCCAAACAGCTATGTCCCACTTAATTACATCTACATCTACATCTACATCTACATCTACATCTACATCTAACAAATTAAAACAGGCTTACTCGATAAGAAACTTTTTATCAAAGCGCGAAATCAGCAATATTTTCTTAACTTGAGGCATGGTGTTAGTGATTTTGATTTTCTTTGCAATGGGCTCTAAATACTTTTGCATATTGAGCAGCATCCCTAAGCCCGCACTGTCAATATAGTCCACTTTTCTAAAGTCGATTTCATAGTGAAAGTCGCGCTTTTCATAATAACAAGTTCGAAATTCTTGCACTAAATTGAAACCAAATGCACCTTCAACTGCAATTTCGATCTTGTTGTCGCTATGATTTATTTTGCTTGTAACCGTCATAAATACTCCCTAAAACAATTCAACTTCACCTTCTTCAATACTAGCTTGGCTAGCCGCAGGGCCAGATCTGCCTCTAGAGTCACTCAATAATTGGCGCAGTTCTTCCTCAAATTCATCCTCGTTTAATTCCTTATTAGTGAAGTTATTCATTAACTTCACCACTTCATCAAATAGATACAGTGCCCCATTGGCGTACTCACCTTGTTGGCTAACGATATCGGCGAACTGTAATGCACGAATACCGTTGCCTACTTGATCTGATAGTTGATTTCCGAGATCACGGATCTTGTTCACCTCTTGCTCGACCTCGATATTGACCTGTTGTACCCCTTTCAGCATGTCGTCAATTTGCTCTTTAGATTCAATCGCAATAGTCATATCAATAGACGCCATTTCTCCAACTGTCGCGTTGGCTTGTTTAACCGTGTTTTGCGCGATATTAATTTCACTTTCAATTTGGTCATTTAGGTCTTTGGCTTTTACGGATAGCTCTCGAACTTCTTGGGCGACAACCGCAAAACCACGCCCAGCATCACCGGCTCTTGCAGCTTCAATAGCCGCATTCAATGCCAATAAGTTGGTTTGCTCTGAAAGTCCACGAACACGTTCAAGCAGCTTAAATACCGAGTCCAACTTATCCGACATATCATGAATACTGTGTACTGCTGAGATACTCTTTTCCGACACATCGACTAAGGTCATCACAAACTGGTTAATGATATCTTCAGTACGTGGCAGTACTCTTGAAAGGCTATATTGGTTGTTTGGGTTAGACAGCATTTCGTTGACCAACGCTTCCGACACTTGTGCTTGCTGCTCACTGATTGCTTGTAAACCAAAGAAACTTTCATTGAGAGTTTGTGCCGACTCTTCAATAATCGTGCGCTGCTTGGCTAAAGAATCATGAATGCTCGGAAGGTTTTCAACATAGATTGAGCGGACATGTTCGAGCGTTTCTTCTTTTATGCATGAATGTGACGGTTGATTCTCATCTGAGTTTGAGGCATCTCTGGATGATAAATACGGGAACGTACACCAAGGCAGGCCTGCTGCCGCGATCATCAGCCCAATTTGAATACTTGAAGTTGCATAAAAAACTGCAATCGTAAGTAGAAAAATTTGGCAAGTAACGACGAGTATATATCTCGTTTTCGATTGCGATTCCTTTCCATTTTTCATAGTGGCGTCCTGACGTTTTCTTGAAATTAGTGACGATTGTTATCGTTATTTATTAATATATTTAACTATCAATTCTGGAACTTTAGGGAGTGGTTTTACATGCAGCGCAGCCCCTATTTCGACCGCGACTCTTGGCATTCCCCAAACAACAGACGTTTGTTCATCTTGCGCTATCGTGATGGCCCCGCCTTGCTTCATTTTGAGCATCCCTTGCGCCCCGTCGCTACCCATTCCCGTTAAAATGATTCCCATCGCGTTAACCCCGACAGTTTCAGCGATAGAATCAAACATCACATCGACTGACGGTTTGTGGCGATTGACTGGCGGGCGGTCATCGATCTGCGCGTATAGCTTTGTTCCTTTACGGATCACGACGATATGTTTATCACCCGGTGCTACGTAGGCATGCCCTTTAATTAAAGGTACGACCCCAGTACCGAGCTCTTGAATACTCAGTTTGCTAACACTATTTAGCCTCTCAGCAAATGGTTTAGAAAACATGGCGCTGATATGTTGGGTAATGACGATAGGCGGTAAACCAATAGGCAAGGAGGACAGCACCTTACGCACCGCTTCCGTACCTCCAGTCGAGGCGCCTATTGCTATCAATTCGAAATTGGATTTTTTACCAGAATGAATTTCTTCAGTTATTACAGAATGAGAAGCGCTAGTGACGAGATCTGAATTGACGTTCGCGCCTGCCGCTACTTTCAATTTTCCGTTGATCAGATCTTTATAATTGAGCATGTCACCTGTGCTATCCATTGCGGGTTTGGGGAAATAGTCGATCGCACCTAGATCTAATGCTTCCAACGTTGTTTCCGCACCATGCTGAGTCAGAGTTGAGATCATAACGACTGGCATTGGACGTAATCTCATCAGGTTTTTTAGAAATTGAACGCCATTCATCTTTGGCATTTCTATATCGAGAGTAAGTACATCAGGATTTAACTTCTTGATCATATCTCGGGCTTGGTAAGGATCTTCCGCAGCTCCAACCACTTCAAGATCAGGATCGGATGAGATCAACTCCGTAAGCAATGAGCGAAATACTGGAGAATCGTCCACAACAAGTACTTTGATCTTCTTCATAACTAAAACAGCTCCACATCATCGGTTGGATTTTGGCTTTCACTTTCTACTTCTTGAGCGTAATGATCTTCTTCATGCTTGAGGTGGCTTATTTCTGCGAATGGAATTCGTTTTAGCCAAGCTTTTCCAGTCAACGGATCAAACAGTATTTTCCTTGGTTCAAGCCCACCAAGATCATAAGCATCGACTTCAAAGTGCTCTTGCTTGGCATAGCGCAGAATGAAATCGACATTTTTCTCCCCTATTGCTGACTTTCTCCCTAACATTTGCGCACCACCAAACAATTTCATTCTCATATGGCAGCGATCGGCTCCCTTTGAAATCAATTGATTTATCAGCATCTCCATAGCGTAACTTCCATAACGAGCAGCGGTAGACACCACATCATCATGCGACCAATGGTGATGCTCAGTGTTATGAGCAATGGGTAACAAGAAATGATTCATACCTCCAACATGGGTATAAGGGTCCCAAATACAGGCAGCGACACATGAACCAAGCCCAGTGGTGATGATTTCTCGCTTCTTCGTGCAATACATTCCCCCAGGGAGCACTTTGACCATGTGCAATTGTTTTTGCTCGTGATAAAAGCGGCTGTAGTAGGTGCTGTGATCATGTGCTAACAATGAAACCTCAATGTATTTGATACTGTTACGTTAGATATCTACAGAGCTAAAGACTTGCTCTATGCCTACTACAACTTGCTATAAATGGTATTACCAAGATGTTGGAAGATGTGGCAATCACTACCAACACTTTCCGAGTGACCAATAAACAATGTACCGTCAGGGGTTAATTGTTGATGAAAGCGTTTAATCAGCTTTGTTTGGGTTGGCTTATCGAAATAGATCATGACATTTCGGCAGGAAATAAGATCAAATGTCTTTTTCATCGGCCAATCACCAAGTAGGTTAAGTTGGTTGAATTTAACGTGGTTACGCAAGTGCATCGCACATTTGAACTTACCCGCAAAGCTGCCTTTACCCTTAACAAAGTTACGCTTTAAGTAGTGACTTGGAATACTCGCGAGCACCTCGTCTTCATAAACCCCAGCTTTAGCGTGCGACAGCACGTCAGTATCAAGATCCGTTGCCAGTAACGATACGCTATCAAAATCTTCAAAAGCCCCTTCCGAGGCTAAAGAAGCAAGATAACTGTATGGCTCTTCTCCTGTAGAACAACCAGCCGACCAGATTCGAATCTCCCTTTTACCTTGCTGTTTCCATAACGGAAGAAGCGTCGATTCAAGGTAATCAAAGTGATGCTGTTCGCGAAAGAAGGATGTTTTGTTGGTTGTGAGAGAGTTAATAAACTCTCTCTTATCGTGATCGGAATGCTCAATCAGTTCACGGTAATCAACAAAACGTTCAAGGCCTTTCTCTCGCAACTTACGGCTCAACCTGCCATAAACCATGGCATACTTTTGATCCGTAAGATGGATACCGACATTCTTATGGATAAACCACTGAATGAATTTGAAATCCTTTTTGGTCAGTTCAAATTCTCGGTTTACACCATCCATAGCAGCCGTATCACTTTGCTTACTTAAAACTCTTCCCATTCATCACCATCCTCTCCCATTGTCAGCCCCGAATTAACGACTCGACTTTTTTTGAGTTCGCTAACATTCGCTCGGGGTTTCATTGGGGATACTGTTGATTGTCTGACTGAGCTGCTTCCATACTGAGAAACGTTACTGTCGGTACTAAAGAAGTTCATTAAGTTAAGTAGCTCTTTACCTTCAGAGCGAAGTGATTGGCTAGCCGCGGAAGTTTCTTCTACCAGAGATGCATTTTGCTGCGTCATCTCATCCATGGTGGTGATAGCGCGGTTTATTTCGTCGATACCCGTCGATTGCTCAATACTCGAATCGGCTATTTGACGAATTAGTTCAGATACGCGAGCAACCGCATCTACAATCTCATTGAGTGTCTCACCTGACTCATCCACTAAACGTGAACCTTCATCTACCTTCTCTACGCTGTCATTGATCAGCCCTTTGATTTCTTTCGCAGCGGCAGCACTACGCTGTGCTAGATTTCGAACCTCACCCGCAACCACAGCAAAGCCTCGACCTTGCTCACCGGCTCTGGCTGCCTCTACCGCAGCATTCAATGCAAGTAAGTTGGTTTGGAAGGCGATTTCATCAATAACACCAATAATGTCGGCAATCTTTTTACTCGCACTATTGATTTCAGACATTGCCGAAACGGCTTGCCCGACAACTTCACCACCTTTACCCGCTTTCTTCGCAGCGTCATCTGATAGTTCATTCGCACCTTTGGCGTTATCTGCATTTTGCTTCACGGTTGCCGTCATTTGTTCCATGCTAGCGGCGGTTTCTTCCAGGTTAGATGCTTGCGCTTCTACACGTTGGCTTAAGTCATTATTACCATCTGCAATTTCGGTTGATGCTGTCGCTACACGAGCAGACGAAGTTGTGATCTTCTCTACCATGTTACGAATATTAAGAATGGAAGTATTAACCGCCTCTGCTAAGCGGCCAAATTCGCCTTGGTAATCATCTGGCATGGTACTTTTCAAATCGCCATCCGCGACTTTACTCATAACATCAATACATTGGCCTAACGGATCAACCAATGTATCCAGTAGCCCATTAACGCCGTCACCTAGCTCTTTCATAAAGCCGCTGTAAACAGATGTATCAATGCGTTCGTCTAATTGGCCTGCGATGGCTTTTTGAATCAAGCTTTCCACTTGTCTTTGTCCATCTTGCTGCTCAGTAATATCTACCCACTGCAACGCAGGCCCCATGTAGTTACCGGCTGCATCTCGCATGGCAATACAGGTGAGGTTGAACTCAAGACCGCCAACTTTAATATCAGCAGAAAATGGGAGACGATCAGGATTGGCAATAATGCCACGCTGGTGGGCAGGGTTTTTATGGAAGATATCAATGTTCTTACCAATAAGGTTACTTGCATCAAAGCTAGGCAGTGCCGCCTGAATATCTCGCTCTCTTGATCTAAGCAAAGTTGAAAGTGATGGGTTTAAATATTGAATGATGCCATCTTGGTCCGCCATCATAAGATTAGTAGTCATACCTTCAACGGCAGAGGCCAAGCGCCCAATTTCCGCTTCTTTCGCTCGCTCTTCAGTAACATCCTGCCACTCTAGAGTGCTACCAATATAATTTCTTTCTGAGTCCAGAATAGCAGCAACGTTTAACTGAATTTTTAGATCTGCGATCGAAATGTCGGTAGTAAAAGGTAAATTACTTGGGTCGGCAAGAAGCTGTCTTTGGTGAGCAGGGTTACGATGGAATTCATCGATACAGCGCCCCATCAACCAATCTTCTGTCGCGGTAAACCCAGACCATACCGATCTTAATGTCGCTTCATGTTTTTTAAATAGCGCGATGGTTTCTTGGTTGGCATAAGTGATTAACAGATCTCTGTCGATCATCACCATTGCGGTTTGTGCTTGATCTACTGCAGACTGCAATCGAACAACGTTATCTTCACGAAGCCTCTCTTGGGTGACATCTTTCCACTCAAGTGTATTACCTATGTATTCGCCTTGAGCGTTAATAATCGCGGCAACGTTAAGCTCTATTTTTAGGTCTGCAATAGAAATGTCTGTGGTGTAAGGCAAGTTGCTTGGATCGCTTAGCATTTGCCTTTGATGAGCAGGACTCTTATGGAACTCGTCAATACAGCGCCCCATCAACCACTCTTCACTTGCAATGAATCCAGGCCAAACCGTTCTGATTGTCGCTTCATTTTTTTTAAATAACGACACGGTTTCGTTATTGGCGTAAGTGATCAAGAAATCTCGATCAATCATAACCATCGCGGTTTGCGCTTGATCGACGGCAGACTGCAGCCTTGATACGTTATTTTCTTGCGCTCTTAACTCGGTAACGTCATTCCATTCCAGTGTATTACCTGTGTAATTGCCCGAAGCGTCAATAATTGCTCCCACGTTCAATTCAAGCAAAACGTCTTTTACATTGATCGTGGTTGTGTAAGGAAGGTTAGAAGGGTTCGACAATAGTTGGCGCTGGTGCTGAGGGTTGGCATGAAAACCATCAATACAAAAGCCTTCAAGGTATTCTTTTTCCGCTCTAAAAGCGGGCCACACAGTTTGAAACAACGCTTCGTGATTCTTGAGTAATTGAACAGAGCGTTCATTTACGTAGGTAATTTTGAAGTCTCGATCGACCATCATTAATGCGGTTTGTGCCGCACCTAATGCCGAGAGCAACTGTGCTTTCGATAAGCCTTCTTCTTCAACTGGAGTTTCGTCCATTAATGTATCTTCTACAGGTGCCACATAAGGTGACACGGGTTCCTTTCTTCTATTCCAGAATGACATAAATTACCTCACATTAGCGCTTCTTCTACTGACGAATTATTTAGCTCATTTACATCAAACAGAGCTTCAAGATTAATTATTATTAGATGCCCGTTAACCCCAGAAGCTATACCTTTGATATAACTTTCATCGACGGTTAATGACATGTGTGGAGCGGGTTTTATCGCGGTCGGTTCTAAGGCATACACTTCAGCGACAGCATCAACGATAATACCGAGTGGATGTTTATTGGAATCGTTAAGAACGATAACTACGGTCGTTGCATTAATAACAGCTGGCTGCAAACTAAAACGCATTCGTAAATCTACGATGGGGACATACTCACCGCGGATTTCAAGAACACCGATCAAGAACTCGGGAGAGTTAGGCACTGTTCTAACTTCATTCCATCCGCGGACTTCACGAACGTCTAAAATTGGGACGGCGTATTCTTCTTCTTCCAAGATAAAACTTAAATACTCTTCAGCTGCCATGCTCTAACCTGCCTTCAAAATAAGATCAATATTCAAAAGTTCTTCTGTATCGAGTAACGACATCACTTGCTCGTCGACATTCAATAAGCCCTGAATAAATGGACCGATACTCGACTCTCCAACCGCTGGGTAAAGTTCATTATCACCTTGGCTAATCACATCAGACACGGCATCAACCACTAACCCCATCAACTGTTCAGATTCTCCGATTGAACTACGTAGCACCAACACCACGGTCGTTGGTAAATAGTCACAACTCCCGATAGAAAACCTCGCACGCAGGTCGACGATTGGCACGATCATCCCTCGCAGGTTGATCACCCCTTTCACAAAGCTTGGGGAACGAGGAATCGGAGTCGGACGCTCCCAAACGCGGATCTCTTCAACATCTTGAATGACCACGCCATACAATTCTTTATCTAAGCAGAAGCTAAGAAAATCAGCATTCTCACTGATTTCAGCACTCATCACGTTGCTTCGTTCTTGCTCTGCTTCTACACGGGGAACTGCTTCCATTGTTCCGCTCCTTTACCTGAATTTTTCCGTCGGTAATTTATTAGTTACTGCGCGCGTACGCGACGCTATGCAGCGATGCCTTTCTTCACACCACTGTCAGCGTTCTTATCTAAGAAAGAGGTAATCAAACCTTGTATATCTAAAATCAGTGACACTGAACCGTCGCCTAAAATGGTGGCACCTGAAATGCCTGCCACTTTGCTGTAATTCGATTCCAAACTTTTAATTACGACTTGTTGCTGATCCAACAGTTCATCGATCAACAAGCCAACTCGGTTACCCGCCGCTTCTACGAAACACAAAATTCTGTCTTGCAACTCGCCGCTTTCGCCCATTTTGAATTCATCTTGTAGGCGAAGTATTGGAATGTTTTCATCTCTTAATCGGTAAAGCTCCACCCCGCCAGCGGCATGCTTAACGCAATTGGTATCTATTTGAATGGACTCAATAATGGTTAGCAGTGGAATGATATAAACTTCTCCGCTCACACGAACTAGCTGCCCATCCAAGATCGCCAGAGTTAAAGGAAGGCTAATAGTGAATTTACTTCCCTTACCGAACTTGGATTCAACTTCAATGTGCCCACCAAGCTCTTCGATATTTCGTTTAACCACATCCATACCAACACCACGCCCTGAGATATCAGATACCTCATCGGCGGTAGAAAAGCCTGGAGCGAAAATAAGATTTACAATTTGCTTGTCGGTCATTTCCTCTCGACGAGAGTCGGCAGAAATAACGCCTTTCTTCACTGCTTTTTCCCATAACACGTCGCAATTGATTCCGGCACCATCATCTTCAACTTCAATAACAATCGAGCCACCTTGGTGGAATGCATCTAATCGAATGACTCCCATTTCTGGCTTGCCGCTTTGTACGCGTTGTTCAGGAAGCTCAATACCGTGATCGATGCCATTCCTGACCAAGTGAACCAGTGGATCGACAATCCGTTCTAATACCGTTTTATCCAGTTCAGTATTTTCACCGACAATCTGTAGATCGACTTCTTTTTCTAATCGCCCACACAAATCGCGAACTAAACGAGGAAACCGACTAAACGCAAAACTCATCGGTAGCATTCGAATATTGAGTACATTTTCTTGAAGGTCTTTACTGTTTTGTAAAAGCTGATCAAGACCCGCTTTAAGCTTTTCTAATTTGTCGACGCTAAAGTCGTTGCCTATCTCGGTAAGCATGGACTGAGTGATCACAAGCTCACCTACGAGGTTAATCAGTCCGTCAACCTTATCGATATCAACGCGAATAGAGCTCACACCTGAATCAGTTTTTGCCGGTTTGTTGGAAGCAGCTGCGTTTGAAATAGTAGCTGGTGGCTGACTTTCGGAACTAGACGTTCCTTGTTGAACTTGAGTCTTGGTTTGCGTGGATGGATTACTATTTTCCTGTCCGCTATTCTCAGAAGCATCAGTTACTGCACCAGAACTTTGATCCACATCCTCAAGAGTAGACTCCATCGGCACTGTGTCAGTTTTCTTCTGGATAGTGAGATCACACTCATCTTCAACCCATTCAAATATCTCAATAATGTCTTGTTCATCAATATTCGCAGCGAGTGTGAAAGACCAACTGAGGTAACACAGCTCGGGCTCGATTTCATTTAGATCTGGAAGCTCTGGTGTATCGCATTGGATAACCGCATTGGCGTCAAGTTCTCGAACCTCTCGGATAATACGAAGTGGGTCGTTTCCGCTAAAAAATATTTCAGAGTGAGGGACAAAAGAAACAGACCATGGAATGTCAGCTGAATCGTCATTACTTTCTAACGCTTCACTTTCTGTTTGTTGTGGCCAACTTTCAGGAGGGGTTTCATTGGCGGTGCCAGGACGTTCAAGTAATAACTTTAGCTCAACGTTAACAGAGGCTTTAAAGTCTTCATCCACAGCGAGATTGCTTTCATGACCTTCAAGCATGTTCTTAATGCAGTCACAACTTCTTAAAAGAACATCAACACTCTCTTTGGTTAAGTGCAGTTCTGCATTTCTCACAAGATCTAAGTAAGCTTCGACAGAATGAGTAAACTCACTGATGTCGAATAAATTGAACGTTGCCGCTCCTCCTTTAATGGAATGAGCAGCTCTAAAAATAGTATTAATAATTTCGATGTCGACGGAGGTAGGGTCAAGCTCTAGAAGCACTTCTTCTAATACTTCTAAGTTTTCACGACATTCTTCGTAAAACATCTTCCGTAGCTGGTCCATGTCTAAAGCCATAATCATCCCTACCCTGGTGGAGCAAAATATTAAAGTTGGTTATTGAGTTGTCTAATAGGCGCTGACTATAGAACTCGCTTTAGCGTTTTTAGCAAGGTGTCTGGATTAAATGGTTTCACTAACCATCCAGTCGCACCTGCCGACTTACCTTCTTGTTTTTTCTCGGTACTTGTTTCTGTTGTCAGCATTAAGATAGGAATAAATTTGTAATGAGGAATACCGCGAATAGCTCTTACCAAATCAAACCCTCCCATAATGGGCATGTTGACGTCGGAAATAACGACATCAAACTTAGTGGTCTTCGATTTACGCAGAGCGTCGCTACCATCATTGGCAGTTTCAACTTGGTATCCTGCATCTTTTAGGGTGTGACTAACCATCTGGCGGATAGATACAGAGTCATCTACAGCTAAGATTTTCTTCATATATAACCCTCAAAGTTCCTTTTCGGAGTAGAACTGTTGTTCTAGATTTAGTAATTCAATCGCATCGGTTAATACCGAAGATGGATTCTTCATACTAATAACTAAACCGGCACGGTTAGCTGAACGGAAAAGAGAGGCAAGGGCTTGAAGGCCTGCTGTATCGACTCGTACCACATGAGAGGCGTCAATTGAGATTGGAGTATCTTGTTTAAGCCATTCTAGGTATTTATCTTTAGAGTTAAGCACAGTCGAGATCTCTATGGACTCTTCGAGCAAACATTCCATGTTACTTCCTGCTACTTTATTATTATTTCGCCAACGTGACAGTGTTGCATATCTTTGAGTGTAGATAGGAATAGTGATTAATCAAATCAGTAACGAAATAAAATCGGGGCGTTCCATAAGTTAGTCGAACGAGTAAGAAAGGCTATTGAAAAACAGGGACTTGTGAAAAAGTAATTATCATTAACGATTAGTCAAGAAATTAGCATGAATGCTATAACGTTCTGAAAGTGGGTTGGTTTACAGTGTAAATTCACGACTGAACTTTGGTTTAGATTTACACTGTAAACTAATGAAAAAAGCGGCTGATATGAAAAGGTTTTATTTACAGTGTAAATTCGCAATTAAACCCGAAATGTCATTCCTCATTTGGGCTTCTGCCTGTTTACGACCAGAAAATTGGAATAGCTCAACACACTGCTTCCAATCCTTCTTTAACACCACTTTCGCAAATATTAAATCGGACACTTCATTATATGCTGTCGAACTTAGCCCAAACAAAACACGCTCGATTAAATATCCAATGCTATCGAACCCATTACCACCGATGGTGTAATTCTTAATTAATCGAAGCTGGCGCTCATCTAAACCAGGTATAGCTTTATGAGGAAACAAAGCTCGCGCCATATCAATCTCGATGCTTGCCAAAGAACTCGATAGTAAACAAGGCAAGTTGTCACTAAAACTGCGAGAAGAATACGACACCCACTCTTTCGCTATTGAGGCAATAGGACGAACCATTAGTAAAGAATGACAGCCACTTGCTTGGTCGCGCTGATGACCAATATGAACAGGCACAAAATCATTCTTCTCCCAAAATCGAATTAGCTCTGCCGTCGCTCCAAAACTAGTTGCCAAATAATCACAACCGGTAGTTGATTCGCTCAGCTTGTTCAACATAAAACTACCTAAACCTTTACCTTGTAATTCCGGCGAGGTTGCGATTCTCATCACTCGTATACACTGCTGCGAAGCCGCTTCGTCGACACCTAAATGATTCGCCAATAGCGTTGGTGCAAGTTGCCCATGAGGTCGTCTCACTCCACTTTGGATATCACAAATTAAACTCTCACCTAACCCACCTTCGCGTACCGCTAAAATACAGCCCACACAATATTGTTCGTTGAGCAACGCGTACAGTTCCATCTCAGGGTTTTCAAGCAACTGCATTAGGTCGTTCGGTGAGGTTTGATAATGTGCGTTAACAAGCAATGCAAAACATTGAGCGAGCAATTGAGGTTGTTGGGCAGAATCTTCTTTATTCAGTTTTTGCCAAGTTAGCGAGTTATGTTCTTTAATATGACTTGGTGTTTGAGCCGGAATTTCAGCATTTAATAAAAAGGCATCAAACAGCCACTTTTCTAACGGGTCTTCATTATTCCAACGAATTGGCTGATCCATTTCAAACAGTCGCCAACCTTTTCGAGACTCAGACAACCAAACTTGAAACTTAAGTCCAAACCCTCGTCCACTCCCCTCATAACCATGAACAGTCGTAGAGAATACTAAACGGTGATGGATATCAACAATACGCTTGAGCATAGGTAATGGGATAGCTGCAGCTTCATCAACTAACAATAAATCGCAATCAACCGAACTCTTTATTAGCTCATCAGGTGCAACAAATTTTAGCTCGCTATTGCCACATTGAATATGATTCGGCCTAACCTGAGTGACCCCCTCTAGCAATGCTATTGCATGAGAAAAAACAGGTTGTACTGACTTGGAGTTGGGCGCTGTAATGACAATTCGTATCGCTTTGTCTTTCATTAGCTGCGCAGCCGCAATACCGAGTGCACTACTTTTTCCTCGTCCTCTGTCTGCTGTGATAACCAAAGGACGCTTTCTATGACCAGCCACGACTTTGTGGATCAACTCAACCGCTTGCTTCTGCTGATAAAACAGGTCTTCCTTAGAAGTACTCTGCTGAACTTGGGGAAGCGGATAATGGGCAGTGCATTCAGATAATTGAATGAGCTTATCAAAATGTAACTTTAACCAAGATTGACCGGCATCTAACTGTTCGCTACTCACAAGTTCATGAGGAGGAATGACAATCAACAACCCTCCCCCAACAAGTGCACCTAGCGCAGCGCTGAACCCATTAGCATCAAACCCTTCGCTACAATCACATATCAGCAAGTGGCACTCTCGCCCTAGCAACGCATGCCCCTTCTTCATAGAAACGTGAGTTGTCTTTTGCGCATCTATAATGGGTGAGCCACCAATTTGGAATACGTTCATCGGATTGCTGGAGTCGATATATTCTTGAATTAAAGATCGCTGCCAAGTATCTGAACCTTGCAACACAACGCCATACCGGAAGAAGTTTTGCTGGGAAATATCTGAAATTTGGGAAAGATAAGAAAGTGATGAGTTCATAAAAATGTCCAATGTTGCATTACGGACATAGTAGCACAGTAAAACAAAAAGCCGCACAAGGCGGCTTTCAAGGTTAATCAGTTAGGTCATTGGTTAGTGAAAAATCTGCGTGACCAAAGATTTATTGTTCCAGTTTCGATTCAACGAAAGCTAGGATTTCTTTCATTGTTGCATCGTCTACTTTTTTCAAACTCAATGCCAGGTTAGAACCTTTACGGCTATATGATGCACGCCCTTTGATGAGTTCAACTTTACTCGAAGGAGCTTTTGTTGGAAGCGGCGCAAGTTCAAGAATCCATGACTCTATCGTTTCTGTCACTTCTTTAGTTAAACGAGAAACGCCTTGAGCTTGGCTACGCTGCCAAACATAACCATCAGTGTTTGCACATTTCTTTAGCAGATCTCGTTGTTGCTCAGCATCCAAAGTTCCAAACTGTTTATGCAGCTTAACGATAGTTGGACGGCCTAAATCGCTCACATTTGGGTAAGCTTGCAGAAGCTCTAGTGGTAGATCAGCAGCTTTCAAAGCCCCACTAACGAGCGCTTCACTACACTGGAACATTTTAGCCAAAGCTTTTTGGTCTTCAGCTTCACCACTTTCTAACTTAGCTTGCATCTCTTTACCTTTCTCAAAAAGAGATAAAGGCTTGTGAGCGTTCGCGACGTCAGATAAGAACTTAGCATGCTCTGTATTAATGCCTTCAGCGACATAAATAAGGAATTCTTTTTCCGCTAAGATACAAGACATGCGACGACGACTGCCGTCGAGAACTTCAATCTTTCCGTTAATACCTTTGCGGCCAACCGCTGGGTATTGCTGGCCACGGTCACGTAACGTTGTTAGTACGTCCGACAGAGCATGTTCATTTAGAAAAGATTGTTCACGTGCGTTGTCAGCAAATACAATTGTTTTGTTTTCAATTTGATCTGCAGGAATACGTACTAGTTCAAATGAGACAAGCTCCTCCCCCGCCACCGAAAGTTCAATGACTTGAGCTTGTTCTTTTGCAGCAGTCTGTGCTTCTTGTGGAGTCACTACACGGCGCTTATTCGCTTTACCGAAAAGCTTTGCATTCAAGTCAGATGTTTTAATTGCCATTGTCTAAATTACCCCTGATTCAATGAAGACCAATTACTATGTAGTACGCGCTCTAGTTCGAGAGCACTTTTTTGCACCGCATCTTGCGCAGTCGCTAAGGTTTTTTTACCACCTTCAAAATCACCGGTCGTCAGATCAAAAACGGTACTGTAGGTATCGGCACAAGTTTCAAATGCACGGCTACGAGGAATCGTCGCCATCATAACTTGGTCACCTAACAAGTAATTCATTTCAGTAAGAACCGAAACCTGCTTTTTGTTGTCATCTTCAAACATCGTCGGCATTAAACGAACGAACTCTAGACCTTTCCAATCGTCTGGGAACATTTCGTAAACGGTAGGCAAATGCTGGAAGAAGTTTACAGTAGAAGCCCAATCCAAACGTTTAGCTGCACATGGAATAAGTAGCGCATTTGAAGCGTACATTGCATTCCATACTAATGGGTCAACGTGAGGGCCGGTATCAATCATGATCACATCAAAATCATCTGCAATCTTATCAATCAACTTCTCTTTTAGAAGACGAACGATATCTAACGACTGGTTCTGAGAAAGGTGCTGCCACGCTTCAGCGTTGAACATCGCATCTTCAGGGAAAGCTGAAATGGTCTTCAAGTTCGGGTACTGAGTTGGCAGTAGCACGTTTTTACGCAGAAAATCAGCATCCACTTCTTGGTCTTCAGGCACGTTGTCTAACATGATATCGACTGCAGAGTAGATATTTTCATGTTCAGATACACTGATTTGAGGATTCAAGAACAAACGTAGTGACCCTTGAGGGTCTAAATCAATAAGGCAAATTCGGTAGCGCTTATCAAGATTCAATGACAAACATGCCGCAAGATGAACAGCAGTCATCGACTTACCTGTACCACCCTTTTGGTTTTGAACATTGATAATCCATGGCTTATTGTCGCCATGTTTTTTCCTTTCGTGGAACTTCTCAACACCCGCCGCATCCATCAGCATGTGCGCTTCTTCTAATGAAATAGAATAATGGTTGGCATTGTTTTTTGTAAATTGATGTCCTTCAGCTTCTAACTTGCTGATAGCATCATCTAACTTACGACGAGTTAAACCCGAACGAGTTTCCATTAAAGCCTTAGACATAGGAGGAAAGTGATCATCGCTTCTTTCTTCCAAAACAATCTCGATTCGATCTGCCTGAACTTGTTGAGTCTGTTCGGCTAATTGATAGAGATTATCAATCGTTTGTTCTCTTTTCATTGCCAATTTCCGTAATGATTAACTAAAGAAGATTGTACAGCAATCCACTACATATACAATAAAAAGCTGAACGTTCATTATTGAGCAAAATCACATAAAATTGACTTATTTATTGCTTATTAATGTATTTAGTAATAAAAAGCATCAAAAAGAACCTCTATATTGCTGCGTTAACCCACCACAATCTCACCAATTACACTGTCACTTATTTACAATGTAAATCTAATTACATGAAAAATCTCCGGAACGATTGAATTTTCTTCACTAACTACGGTAAATGTGATTTCAACTATATTTTACAAAAAATAAGGTCAATTACAGAAAAAACCAAAGGTCGATAATCTCACATAACAAATAATGATACTCAGGGTGATCAGGATAAGGCTTGGAAGCATGATCAAGTATGAGAACCGTGTAAATAATTGGCAAATGGCTACTAATAGGAAGTATGATCAAGGTAATTTACAGCGTATCATTGCAACATAATGATCGTTTTTACAATGATCCTTCACCGGAAAAATGATCAAGTATAACGCCCCCCCGGAAGCATGAATTTTTCGCCATAAATTACGGGCTAATGTAGATAGACTGGGACTTTAGCGTTTTACCAGTATCATTGGGATAGTATTCAAAGACACACGGAATCAAAATACAAATACAGCTGTAAATCATGATCATGCTTTCGTTAAGTTCAACAAAGCATATACCTTTGTAAAAACCGATGCTGAGTTGGGCAGTTCAGAAGCCAGCTTACCGTTTTGGGTAAAACTTGTTCAAAATAATAGTTTCTCGTCGTTACCTTGATCATCTTTCCGTAGAAATCGAGACAGTAATTAAGATGAGTAGAGCAACAGTATTCAATATTTGCAGGGGATCTGTGGATAAGGTGTATAAACAAGATGATCATGCTTTCAGAGGTTGTATGATCATGCTTTGCTCCCTTTAATGATCATCGTTCTTATCTTTTGTGATCATGCTTTCTCGTTCAGTTTGATCATCGTTTCAGTCAATCTATGATCATGCTTTCAGCGAGTAAAAAAATAACCTCTTTAATAACAGCAAGTTAAAGTCAATTTCGCAATCAGATCATTAGATCACTTAATCAATATAGATCAGTATTACCAAAAAGATCAGTTATTTAAGAACCAATAAAATCTCTTTATTTATGATCATTTTTTCATTATCCTCTTGGAACTATAGTGATATTACGGCAAGTGTGATACGGATCTAAAAATGAAGCCTGAAGAAAAATTATTAATTAAAGCTCGCAGCCACAAAGATGGCCACCTTTTTGAGGTTTCAGAATCCGCGGTTGAATGGATAGAACAATACCAGCACTTCAAAGGAGTCACTAAAAGCATTGTTGAGCTTTTAAACCTAATATCACTACGTGGTTTTTCAAGTAAAGATGGTTATGTATCAACAACTGAAATTGTTGAGTCAACCGATGGACAAGTTACACGAGCTGCGCTACAACAACGCCTGCGTGCAGCGGTTAATATCGGATTGTTTACTCAGGTTCCTGTTCGTTTCGAAGAAGGGTTAGCTGGGAAAACAATGCTTCATCGATTTGTGAATCCAAGCCAACTGGTATCTGTGTTAGGTGCTACAAGCCTAATGACTGAATCTGTTAAGCAAAATGAGAAACAGAAACGCTCTAAAGCATTGGCTCAAACCAAGGTCAATAAACGTTTGTTGAATGAGCACGGACTGAATACTCCGCCAACAATGAAAGATGAAGCGGATCAATTTATCGTGTCGCCAACCAACTGGGCAGGCATCATTGATCAAGCATTAGCGCCACCAAGAACACGTAAAAATTACCAAAAATCAATGGTCTCGATCTCTGGCACACGAGCAGTGATCGAAACACGATCTTCTAAAAACATTATGACAGTCGATGATCTAATGACTTTGTTTGCGCTTTTCACGCTTACTGTTCAATATCACGATCATCATCAAGAAGACTACCAACTTGATGCTAGGTACACGCCTAATAAGACTCCGTTATATATCACAGACATTCTTTCACTTCGTGGTAAGAAAGATAGCGGCCCTGCACGTGATTCTATCCGCGATAGTATTGATCGTATCGAGTTCACCGATTTTCAATTGCATGAACTCACAGGACGTTGGCTTAGTGAGAACATGCCAGAAGGCTTTAAGAGCGATCGTTTTAGATTTCTAGCCCGTACCATTACAGCATCAGAAGAAGCCCCTACAGAAGGCGCTGACGGCGAAATACGCATTAAACCAAACCTATACATCCTTGTGTGGGAGCCTTCGTTCTATGAAGAGCTACTGACACGCGACTATTTCTTCTTATTTCCACCAGAAATTCTGAAGCAGCACACCTTAGTGTTCCAAGTTTATTCTTACTTCCGAAGCCGTATGGCACGCCGACATTCGGATAGCATGCTATTGAGTGAACTGAACCAAAAACTGGCTAGAAATATTGATTGGCGTCGTTTTTCAATGGATCTTATCCGTGAGCTTCGCAAACTAGGTGAAGTTAACAGTGATGAACCGGTATTTTTGGTGAACCTTTGGGGTTATCACCTAACGATCCATTCTATGTTTGAGAAAGGTAAAGTGGTTGATTACCAGGTCGATATCAAATGTAACGCCGAAGAAGTATTGAAATATTCTCGTGCTCGTACGACCAATGCGGGTAAACGCAATATGGCGCCGACGTTACCGAACCCATTACGTAACGAAATGGTTTCAAAACAAAAACTGGATGAGTTGGCTGAAATCATCGATGGGGAGTTCGAACCGATTCAACGTAAAGCACCGTCGCCAAGAGGCAAATTAGGCCGTCGAGTTAAGTTGAAAAAGCATTCTGTAGAGATCAATGCAGATGAGATTACGATAACCTTGTCTAAATATACTTCTCCAGAGGCCCTAGAGCGCAGTATAACGGCATTATCAGCTATGACAGGGCATTCCCATAATTCTATTAAAGAAGAGTGCTCAGAGCTCATAGAGAAGCTTGATTGGTTAAGAGTTGAAAGTGAGCCCCTTCATTACGAAACCTTAAGTAAATTGATCGAGCTATACAATACAAGAAACACCAATAAACATTTATCGATTGAACGTTTGATTTCTGGATTAGCGGTACGCAGAAAGGTTTGTAAGCAAGTCTTTGAAGGGCATTTAGATGAAACGGTGTTCCGAGCGTTAGACGAAGTTGCGATTGGCCATTAGATTTGATGAAACTTGAACAATCCACTGACACGATGCTGACAAAGTGAGCGCAACTACTGGTTAATATTTATCCCGAATAGACAACCTTTTGTCCTTTCTTATGATTAATAGATTGGCTCATATTGTTACATCATACTGATAGATTTCGCGAGTTCTGATGAACTCGCTTTTTTTTGCCTGTAAGAAAGAGATCCTGAGCGAGAACTTGCTCTGTGCTCACCTCAACCCCTTCCCTTACATTGATACAAGATCATTAGTCACTTGATCATGCTTCCGTTTTATTGGAGGCGATGAGTTTGTATGCCTTGATCATGCTTCTGAGCAATTGAAGCCATGAATTGTACATGCGCTTCGATCAACTCTTGTGCCTGCGTCCCCCAATGAGAGCTCTGTTGCTGGTTACTCAATTCTAATGCGAGTACACAAAGGTGCTGGATACGTTTAAGCGACCAATCAGCAAGCTCTGGTTGCGATTCTGCATCGCACGCCACTGCTTGTAACTTACTGTATGCAAACATCAGGTATTGATACGCGTTATCTGGCTGTTGGTGATGCTGGTGAAATTGGTAGATGCGCAGGCAACCATCCAGCCAACACGCAATGGCTTTGCTTTGTTGGTCGGTGATCTTTGGCCCCCATACTTTTTCTGGTGGGGATAAGATCAACTGTCTTAGCGCTTCTACTTGATCATGCTTTCGATTTTTGTACCAAGATTCGATCTTCTTCAACCAGACATCAAGTTCATTCATGCAACATTATCCCATTGTTTTACAAAGTGATTTTCGCTTACCTCTTGGTAACCATTTTGAATAACACTGCTTTGTTGGCGTATTGCATCAGCGTCCAATGAATAGTTTGGTTCATTTTGGACTAATTCGCCAAACGGGAGATCAGGATCGGGCACTGCTGAAATAAGTAATTTGGTATATGGATGTTGCGGGTTGTTAAGGATCGACTGAGTTGATCCCCACTCAACGATCTGCCCTTTATACATAACGGCTGTTTCTTCCGCGATATAGTGAGCGGTCGCAAGATCGTGGGTGATATACAAAAAACCAATTCCCATTTCTTTCTTCATTCTTTGCATGAGATTAAGCACACCAAGACGGATAGATACATCCAGCATCGAAGTTGGCTCGTCAGCTAATATCACTTCAGCGCCAACCGCGAGGGCGCGAGCTAGATTGACGCGCTGGCGTTGGCCGCCACTCAGCTCATGAGGGTATTTAGCCAATGTTTCGAGAGGTAACTCTACTAAAGAAAGTAGCTCTTCTAAGCGGTTTTCCAGTTCCTTTTTACCAGCCACTCTTTTATGGATCTTAAGTGGGCGAGTTAGGTGGTGCTCAATGGTGTGAGTTGGATTTAGCGAGCCGAATGGGTCTTGGAAGACCATTTGTACTTTGCTTCGATAGTCTAAGATATCTTTGCGCTTAGTGATCTCATTAATATTTCGTCCGTGAAATAGAATTTCTCCCTCAGTGGCAGGGTAGACCTTGGTCATTAGACGTGCGCACGTGCTTTTACCGCACCCAGACTCTCCCACCAGCGCTAGGGTTTTACCTGCATATAAGTCAAAGCTGACACCTTGCAGAGCTCGGAATATTTCTTCTTTACCAAAGCCACCACCGACAGTGAAGTCTTTAACGATATTATTAACTTGAATGATAGGTTGTCGCATGGAAGCTCCTAGCTAGCAATAGCATGTTTACTTTCGTGAATATTAGGGAATGAGCTCCATAGCTTTTGAGTATATGGATGCTGAGGGTTATTGCGGATCTCTTTAGCTTGGTTAACCTCAACAATTTCTCCGTAGCGCATTATGGCTATGCGATCACAAAGCTGACTCATCAAAGCTAGGTCATGGGTGATGAATAGAACTGAGAAGCCGAATTCTTCCCTAAGCTGGTAAATTTGTTGCAGGATCTCTCTTTGTACCACCACGTCTAAAGCGGTGGTCGGTTCATCCATAATGATCAATTTAGGGTTTAGTGAAAGCGCAATTGCGATCACGAGCCTTTGACGCATGCCGCCACTAAATTGGTGTGGGTATTCAGTGAGTCGGTTGCGTGGAATATTGACCAAATCTAAGAGCTTTTCTGCTCGGTCTTTTGCTTGCTCGTCTGTCATGCCTCGATGGTGGCGTAGGACGTCTGCAAACTGCTCTTGAATGGTTAAAACTGGGTTGAGGGAGTTCATCGCACTTTGAAATACCATTGCGATTTCGCTCCAGCGTAACGTATTCAGTTGAGAGTCGGATAAACGGAGTAGATCTTGCCCTTTAAATAATATTTGCCCACCAGAGATAAAAGCAGGTGGCTTATGTAAACGGTTTATTGCAAAAGCTATGGTGCTTTTACCACATCCAGATTCTCCGGCTAGGCCAAAGATCTCACCAGGTTGAATAGAAAAACTGACTGATTTGACGGCGTTAAAGTCGCCATTGTCAGTAATGTAATCGACACATAAGTTTTTCACCTCAATCACGGGATCGCTTGGAGGCATATGGGAAGCCATAGTTAAGTCCTTTAAATTAACTGATAATTATTATCATTATCGTTTAATCGTAAGAACTTGAAGCTGCTGGAATGAAAAGGTTGAAGTGTCTCGTAAATTATTTTGTGTTTAGTGCAATGATTTTCATGGGAGAGTGACGATGTATCGCGGGAAGGTTATTCGTTCTTGAGAGCAAGAAAGTGAGAGTTGGATCAAATCACTTTGTTTTGAGGGAATCTTTTAAATGTAATCCTCAAATTTTGGTTTGGCAAAGTCTAAATAACATTTTTATTAGTGGTGTTTTATAACAGTCGGTAACTTCACATTTTGGCTCAGTTTTTCTTAACAACAAAAACTTCATTTGCTACAGATTACGTGTTCTATACATGGTGCTTTCGGAGGAAACAATGTCCATTAATTCTATTAACCATGATGAAATGACCAATATTACTAACAA
The DNA here is from genome assembly GCF_050337375.1 of Vibrio makurazakiensis. Classification (NCBI taxonomy): domain Bacteria; kingdom Pseudomonadati; phylum Pseudomonadota; class Gammaproteobacteria; order Vibrionales; family Vibrionaceae; genus Vibrio; species Vibrio makurazakiensis. The sequence continues at coordinate 39,696 of NZ_JAKJSW010000023.1, forward strand.
GTGGGATACCCCTGAAGAAGAGCTGAAGATTAAGCCTGAGAAGCAAGCTAAGTCGGCTGAGGCTCGTCGTAGAATCGAGGCCTTGAGAGAAATCAGAGAAAGTGGCTTAAGCCTAGAAGAAGCAAAAGAGCTAGGGTTGATACATTAAGATATTCACCAAGTAACGTTGACCTGATCCCTAGGGTGGCTAGTAAGCCACCCTTTTTATGTTCTGTTAATAAAGTGAGAATTTGACAGTATTTATTCTACTCACTAGCTTTATAGATAAATCACACAATATAAAACAAGTTACCTATAGTGTTGTGATGTGTTAAGTCTATACACGGCAGTATGAGCTAGGAGCTAATGATGGATAATGAAGTATTATTTTATGAGCCTGAAGATCGTAATGGTTACTTATCGAACTTCGCGGCTTGCGATATTCAAATAAATGATGAAGTTTGGCCTACCAGTGAGCACTATTATCAAGCGATGAAGTTTTCTTGCCCTAAGCAAAGGAGCGAAATATTTCACGCTAAAACGCCTGAGCATGCTTTTGAGCTCAGCAGAAAATACCAGTTAGATATTCGCTCTGATTGGTTTCAAATTCGTGTCGATGTTATGACCTTTATCGTCTCTGAAAAGTTTAAGCAAAACTCCAGATTCGCCCACCAGCTTGTTAGCACCGGTGATTTGATTATCAAAGAACACTCGCACAAAGATTCTTTTTGGGGGGATGGCGGTGATGGTACTGGGCAAAATCAGCTAGGCCATATATTGATGAATGTTCGGGATTCATTGAGAAAAACAGAACCCTACAATCATGTTGATTTTGTCGACTGCGCAAAGCTGCCTACCCAGTGGGGTACTTTCAAAATGTATGGCTTTGTGGAGAGAGCGACTGGTAAAGAGCATTTAGCTTTGGTCTATGGAGACTTAGAACCTCTGTCTGCTCCATTGATTCGATTACATTCAGAATGTCTAACCGGTGATGCACTCTTTAGTGCTCGTTGTGACTGTGGCTTCCAGCTCTCTAGAGCGATGGAGAACATCGTTGAAGCCGGGGGAGGCGTTCTATTCTACCTTCGCCAGGAAGGGCGTGGTATTGGCTTAATTAACAAAATTAGAGCCTATCATTTGCAAGACAATGGTGCTGACACGGTCGAAGCCAATGAGCAACTCGGATTCGCTGCTGATATGCGAGATTATTCTTTTTGCCGAGGGATGTTGAGCTATTTAGATATCGACTCTGTGCGTTTAATGACAAACAACCCACGCAAGGTGAAAGCCCTCGAAAGCTCTGGCATTAATGTCATTGAGCGAGTGCCTTTGCAAGAAGGTAATAACCCTCACAATAACCACTACCTCAAAACAAAGGCGAGCAAACTGGGTCACATGTTTGACGCTAACTTTGTTCAATAGTCCTTGTATTTTATAAACTTAAACGTAAGCTTCGCCACTACCCTTTGACCTGTTGCATAGGTCAAAGGATATAACGGCGGTTGGCATTAACGAGAGTGAAATGTTCATAGCTTTGCACGCTAACTTCCAACTAAGTGGTATGTACCGAGCGATTTCTAATTGTAATTAGAGATGATGGTCTCAAGCTCCCCACTTGATTGAAGAGTTTTTAAGCGTTGGTTAATAAAACTTTGCAGTTTGGCATCCATTTTTGGGTCAAAAGCAAGGTGAATAGGGTAGTCAGGTATTACAGAGCTGAAAGACTGCAGTAGGAAGGCGTCAGGATCTAGATTTTGCTTCTGTAAGTTGTACTTCATCCGAGATTCCATTTCTACAAAAACGGTATCGCCGGGGATCCGCTGCAACACGCGAAATGCTGCCGTGTAGTCTTTGACTCGTAACTCTTCGACTGACCCTTTCTTGATCAATGGTTCAAGGTTTGGATACTCAAAACCTAACAAAAGAACCACTGCTTTATTGTTTAGATCATCCGTTTCTTCGAAGTTAAATGGTTTTTGACTGCTGCTTAATAGTGAGTGTTTTACATTGTAAATTGGTATGTCGGATAAGTTTTCAGCTTGGATATTACCCCAACTAGGACTTCCGTATGTTATCCAATTTTCTTCATCACGCGCCTCTAAAAGGGTGATCATTCGGTTAAATGGATAAGTGTGATAGTTGATTTCATAACTGCTGTCTTGAAATACGGCCTGAACGATATCGGTAACGATACCTTTGTGCGTATCTCCACCTGTTTCAATTTGAAATGGTTGAGCTTGTTTTTCAATAACGTAGTAATGAATTTTTTCGTTAGCGATTGATGTTCCGCTAAACAAAGCACTAAGAATAGATGTGAAGATTATACGTTTTTTCATATCAGTCCCTGATTTATACGTAATTTGACACTAATATACTAGTTGAATACGTTGAAGTTGCTAGATTAAATGTTGGTACATAAATATGGTGAAAATGGATGGGCGCTATGTAGGGTTATCCCGACAACTGTTAGGGGTAATCATTGTCATCAGCACTCTATTTACCCTGATAGTGACAGGCTTAAGTTTTTATATTGACTATCAAAATAGAGTCTCTCGAATCAGCACGCAAATTGAACAGGTAGAAGCGAGCTACCTGTCAAGTTTAAGTGCCAGTTTGTGGGTTGAAGACCGAGAACAGTTAAAAGTTCAGGCAGAAGGTATCCTCCGCTTGCCGGAAGTGCAGTACGCGGTTATCAAAGACGGTTCTGATGTGATCGTTGAGCTGGGTAAGCCCGTTGATAAAAATGCCTACGTCCAATCGTGGGACATGGTTCATTCAATGGCTGGAAGAGAGTTTTACTTAGCGACGTTAACTGTTCATTCTGATCTCAATCAAATTTTACAAGACTTCGAACAACGTATCGTTCTCCTCCTATTATTCGAAGCCATCAAAATATTCTTGTTAACCGTAGTCACTATGCTGGTCGTCTATCGATTGGTCGTGAAACGCTTAATGTCGATGTCTTCAGTGATCAGTCAGTTTGAAGAGGGCAATAAACCCGCCTTATTGGTCACGTCAGAACGTCGTTACAATGATGAAATTACAGTCTTAGAAAGTAACTATAACCAAACCGTTGAACAGATTCGCTCTCATTACAGTGAACTTGAAAAAGCCAAAGAAGCGGCTGAGGTTGCGAGCCGTAATAAGAGTGAATTCTTGGCGAATATGAGTCATGAAATTCGAACTCCGATGAATGGGATCATCGGGCTATCTTCATTGCTATCAGAAATGGAAATGAGTCGTGAGCAAAAAGAGTATGTGGATATGCTCAATAGCTCATCACTGACTTTACTTGATCTGATTAACGATATTTTGGACTTCTCTAAAATTGAAGCTGGTCGCTTAGAGCTAGAACAATCGCTCTTTAACCCGGAAGATGTAGTTTCAGACGTCGAGTCGACCTTTAAAGTGAAAGCAGAGCAAAAGAACCTACTTTTTAAAGCGACGATTGACCACCGCACACCTAACTCAGTCATTGGTGATAGCAGCCAGTTACGACAGGTGCTGAACAATCTTATTGGGAACGCCATTAAGTTCACGGAAAATGGTTATGTTCATCTGCATGTGCAGTTAGAGTCGGAATCTGAAGGCAAAGTAAATGTACGCTTTGAAGTGATAGACAGCGGAATTGGTATCGCTAGTGATAAGCAAGAATCTGTGTTTGAAAAATTCCAGCAAGCAGACGGTAGCACCACACGTAATTATGGTGGTACTGGCTTAGGCTTAGCGATTTGTCAGAAAATCGTGGCTTTGATGGGCGGAACTCTGATTGTGGACAGTGAAGAGGGCAGGGGAAGTACTTTTTACTTCACTGTTCAATTTGAAACTGGGACTCAGGAAGATCTCACGCAGTTAAACTTTAGTGATTTATCTGTTCTGCTAGTCGATGACAGTCAACTGAATATGCGGATCACATCTTCTCAATTACAGAGCTTTGGTGCGAATTCTGTTTGTTGCGAGTTGGCTGAAATAGCGCTTGATTTGGTTGAACAGTCCATCACTAACGATAAGCCCTATGACTTAGTTTTGATTGATAAAGTCATGCCGACTATGGATGGCTTTGAGCTAGGTAAAGCGCTTGTTTCTCGCTTCTCCGATAAGTGCCCTAAGTTAGTCATGGTTTCTGCATTTTCTGGTACTGGTGATGAACAACGAGCTAAACAAGCCGGCTTTGTCGCTTACTTATCGCGCCCATATCAAGACAATCAACTGAAATGGCTTATACGTACCGCGTTATCTGGAACGTGTAATACGTTCCCTGAGTTAAATCCTCCTCAGATAGAACAAGAACCTGAGGTTAGCCCTAAAGCAGCGGAACCCGTGGTCACTCAGCTCAATTCAGAGAGCTTAGAAGGCAAGCCCAAAGTTCTAGTGGTTGAAGATTCTTTAGTGAATCAGCAAGTCGCTAAAATGATGCTGGCGAAACTGGGAGTTGCTGTCGATATTGCTGAAAATGGCTTGATAGGGGTCGATATGTACAAGCTTTACGACTATGAGCTGATTTTTATGGATTGCCAAATGCCGGTTCTTGATGGTTTTGAAGCAACGAAACAGATTCGAGAAATAGAGCAAACCACAGGTAAAAGAGTACCCATCGTCGCTTTGACTGCCAATGTCGTGGTAGAGGATAAACACCTTTGTTTCGATGTTGGCATGGATGAATTTTTATCTAAACCAGTAAACCAACCTCAGTTAAGCCGAGTCGTTCATCACTATATTCCTCATTTACTCGACCAAATGAGTAATAGCGATAAGCGGATCCTTTGATTTACCGCCTAGAAAACCGTCGAGAGCAGGTGAATCTGTTCAATATATTGGTTTTCTAGGCTCGCTCTATGCTATATTTCTTCGCCAAGTGTATTACTGACTAAGGCTTTACATGTCTATCAACCTGTCACTTCTTCCACCCGATGAAAAGAATAAAATCGAGTTGGATAAGCAAGCCTCATTTTTAGTTTGGAAACTAAAACATGCGAAAAGTGGTCCTGAAGCCATTGTTGAACAATCGGCTAAAATTACGGATCCACAAGAAAAGGCTTGGTTTGAACAGTCAGTGGAAAAATATAAGCGAGTAATGGGCGTCGCATAATGCGTAGCAACCCTTACTAAGCAATGCTGAACAATTGTAATGATTCAGCTTTTTGCTAAAATTTGCCCCGTTAATTGAATCAGAGAGAAGATCCCGATGGGAAGAAGTTTTGAAGTGCGCAAAGCCTCAATGGCTAAAACTGCAGGCGCAAAAATTAAAGTTTATTCTAAATACGGTAAAGAGATTTACATGTGTGCTAAGAACGGTAGTTCTGATCCAGACATGAACCTAGCTCTTAAGCACCTGATTGCTAAAGCGAAGAAAGACCAAGTACCAGCTCACGTAATCGACAAAGCGATTGATAAAGCAAACGGCGGCGGTGGTGAAGACTTCCAACCAGCTCGCTACGAAGGTTTTGGCCCTGGTGGTACAAGCGTAATCATTGACTGTCTAACAGATAATGGTAACCGTACATTCCAAGATGTTCGCCAATGTTTCGTTAAAACGGGCGCGAAAATCGGTGTTGAAGGTACTGTTTCTCACATGTTCGCTCACCAAGCTGTATTCCAGTTCAAAGGCGAAGATGATGAAATCATTCTAGAAACGCTGATGATGGATGACGTAGACGTGACTGACGTTGAGCTAGAAGACGGTGTAATCACTGTGTTCGCTCCAACGACTGAGTTCTTCAAAACGAAGACTGCGCTACACACTGCATTCCCAGAGCTAGCTCTGGATGTTGAGGAAATCACTTTCGTTCCTCAAACAACGACGCCAATCGCTGAAGAAGACTCTGAGAAATTCCAGAAGTTCCTAGACATGCTTGACGACTGTGATGATGTTCAGCAGGTTTACCACAACGCTGAACTATAATTTACCTTAGTCGTAGATGTAAAAAAACCGAGCTTACTTGCTCGGTTTTTTTATGTCTGGATTTCTATATCGTCTTTGAAAGCATCATGCCCGTTAGGGCTCAGACAAGACAGTGCAACTTTCCCTTCTAAAACCATCGTTCACCCCTTGATCATACTTCCGTATTTTTATCGTTTATCATTGAGCGCTTCTTGAGCGAATACCGGAAGAGTACCTTGTAGCTGTGCGATTTCTAATGAATCTAATATGTCACTTTTGTCTGCTTTCTTAACTCTAGGTGTGGTTAGCCAAGCGGAAAATTTTCTCACCTGAGGCAAAACGGTAAAGCTCAATACGAGTGCGCAAGGCCAAGACATAGTGAAGCTTTGTAGCCAGATTGGTGGCCACTCCGCACTAAAGTGCATTTTTGAGCCAGAGATAATTCCTGACATGATGGCTGCCATGACGAAAGAAGACAAAATGGTATTTAGCCACATTTGTTTTTTGTTCATGCTTTCTCCTTTCTATGTGTTTGAGATTCGATAAATTTGATTGCCCAACAGTGAATAGTTGAACTTTGATATAGAAAGGTTATAACTATCCATATATGAAATAAATAGGCAAAGGTAGAAGTATGAGTTCCATATTTGGAAACGTAGATGATCTGTTCTTGTTTTGTACGGTGGTGGAAGAAGGCTCTTTGTTATCCGCGGCCAAGAAGCTACAACTTCCAGTTTCTACTATGTCTCGCCGGCTCACAGCTTTAGAAGCACGCCTCAATATTCGTTTACTTGAAAAACAGGGTAGAGAGTTAGTACCAACCATGGTTGGTCAAGAGGCGTTCAAGGCGTTAAACAGTGGCATGGAGTCTATACAAACAGCCTTCACTGGGCTGCTGACAGGCAGAGAGTCCGTACAAGGTCGAATTAAGTTGGCAATCCCTCATAACTTCTACTCAGGCTTTGTTGGGAAAATCATTGAGGAGTTTCTCAGTCAGTATCCCAATGTTCAGCTCGATTTAGTGTTAAGCCAAGAGCAGGCCGTACCACAAACCGATCGCGACTTATTGATGACATTTGATATCTCGTCATTGGAAGGTATGATTGCGCGGCCGCTATTTACGGCTCGGCATGGTTTTTTTGCCAGTCCCGAATATTTGCAGAGCCACCCTGCGATAGAAACGGCAGATGATCTTGAAAAACACCTGTGGGTGAGCGTTGATAACCTGCGCCAAATACCAGTGTTTCAAGGTGAAGAACTGCTTCAGATGATCTCTATTACCCCTAAATTGATCGTTAATGATATACACGCGGTGGTTCAAGCGACAGAAAAAGGGATTGGTATCGCTTCGTTACCATTTAGGCATGTTTCCCACAGTATGAATTTGATTCAAATTCTGCCTGAATATCATCGAAGTGACCGCCAAGCGTATTTAGTGTACAAAGAAAGAAAATATCAGCCAAAGGCACTGACGTTGCTGATTGAAGCATTGATTGAAGGTATTCAATTGGCGCAGAAATTAGTACCAGTCAAATAAAAGGAGAAAGTAATGAAAGTAAGTTTTATCGGACTGGGCGTAATGGGTTTCCCAATGGCTGGACACCTAAAAAGTGCTGGCTTTGATGTAACAGTATTTAACCGAACTCATGCTAAAGCAGTGGCGTGGGCTGAAAAGTATCATGGTAAAGCAGCTGAAACCGTAGCTGAATGTGTTGCTGATGCTGACGTGGTATTGGTTTGTGTAGGCAACGATGACGATGTTCGTAGCATGACTACCAGTGAAACTGGTGCGTTACAGGCCATGAAAAAGAATGCAATCTTAGTTGATCATACAACGACCTCGGCTTTGTTATCTGAAGAGCTTCAAGTTGCTGCTGATGAAACGGGGATCCGCTTTATGGATGCTCCTGTATCTGGTGGTCAAGCAGGAGCTGAGAATGGCGTGCTAACGATTATGTGTGGTGGCGAGCAAGAGTTGTTTGACGAGCTACAGCCTATCTTCGAAGCTTACGGAAAATCTTCTGTTCTGATGGGACGAGTTGGCCAAGGTCAACGTGCGAAAATGGTTAACCAAATTTGTATTACCGGCATCCTTACAGGTCTATCTGAAGGCTTAGTGCTGGCGGAGAAAGCGGGGTTAGATATCCCTACGCTGGTGGATTGCTTGAAAAATGGTGCTGCAGGTTCTTGGCAGATGGAAAATCGTGCCACGACGATGGCTGAGAATAAATTCGACTTTGGCTTTGCCATTGATTGGATGATCAAAGACCTTGGTTTCTGTCTAGATGAAGCAGAACGACAAGGGCTACAGCTGCCTTTGACTGAAAAGACAATGGCTTCTTACAAGGCTTTATCTGCACGAGGTGATAACCGTATGGATACTTCGGTACTCATGAAAGCTGTAGTTGAACAAACTAAGAAGTAACGAGAACCGTCTAGCTTGATAGTTTGAGCTAACAGAATGGTATAAATAGTAAGGCGCAGATTCGAATGGTATCTGCGCCTTTTTGTTAGTTTTGAATCAATTTTTGCGTTTTCCACCTATAGCTTACTGCTTATACTCACCTTTCACAGAAGCTTCACGATACGCTTCGATTTTTCCTTCTGCTTTCAGTTTAGAGAGGCCACGGTTAAAAGCGTCTAAGATTTCTTGTGCTCTTGGGGACTTTTTAGAAATGATGAGTGAATAATCTCTTTCGGTCAGCGTTTTGCTGTTCGTTTCAATTTTTCCGGATAAACCTAAACGATTAACGGTTTCTTTACCGACATCGGTATCTTCCAATATGATATCCAACCGTCCGGCACCTAGTTTTTTGTAATTACTTTCCGCTTTAGAAATACGTAATATTTTCAACTTACCCTGCTTCTCTAGTTCTTCCGTTCCGTATGCGTAACCAACTACCCCTCCAATTTTGTACTTGGCTAAGTCTTCTAGGGTACTCCAATTGATGCTCTTACCTTTTTGCTGGAACAAAGAAGTACTTAAGGTGATTACAGGGTCAGAATAGTGAAAGGAAGCCTCTCGATCTGGGTTTTTACTCCAGATAAACGAGCCATCTAAATTACCTGATTTAGCCTCTTCATATCCTCGTTTCCAAGGCATATACGTAAGCTCAACGGTATAACCCTCGGCAGCAAACGCCTCCGTAATAATTTGAGTAATAAAGCCTTCGTGTTTTAGCGATTTAGATTGGTACGGAGCCCATTCACCTGTCGCGAGTTTGACGGTATTGGCTGCGACTAAGCTGGTAAACAGTAATGCAGTTACCAGTAATAGATATTTATTGATGACATGAAACATGGCGGATAGTCCTTTAAGTTACGCCTCTAATGATAAAAAGATTAGTAGCTTTTACTCACTTCAACAAATATCTCTGAATGGGATTGCACGTTAGCTTAGGGGAGGCTGAATCGACGCTGAAGATCAGCAGGATATTGAGATTTCCCCTTTCCAAATAGCCATAACGCAGATCCAAACAAACCGCTTACTCTTATTTTCTGCCGTTCATCTAACATAATGACCGTTTGTCGCATTGAGCAACAAGCGCGACAAAGAGTCGTTAACCTTTCATCATCAACTTATGAAAGGACACATGTTATGGTAACTATTAGCAAGGTCAACACGAATAACGTAAGTAACACAAACCGCAAATCTCATTCTGTACTTAAACAGTCTTTTCTTATCGCAATGATGTCATTTGGTATGACGGGCTACTCCGTCGCTCAAGCTAACCCAAGCCTCGAAACTTTGTCTATTTACAACCAAGCGGCGCAAGGTGATGAAGAGTCTGTAGATGTCGCGTACCAACGTCTAAATGAAACCCTAAAGGCACAAGGAGCGACACCACTGACTTTGGTGTACATCGGCAGCACAGAGACGCTCATGGGGCGCGATGCCTTCTTACCTTGGAATAAGATGAAGTATGTCGAAAAGGGCTTAGCAACGATTGATAAGTCTTTAAACTTACTCAACGACGTTGACTCTCCTCTTCATGAACAAGAACGTATCCAAGGTTTACCAGAGTCGTACCTTACTCGTGCAATGGCAGCAGTCACTTATACTTCCTTGCCTGATATCTTTAATCACTTTGAACGAGGCTACGATTTATTCCTTTCTTTGCTGGCTGAAGAACCATTTTCACAGCAACACTTTTCCGCAACAGCCTGGGTGTATCGCTATGCCATTGAAGCGTCTATTCGAGCACAAGATCTGCAACAAGCCGAGTTGTGGTTAGCACTAATGGAAAGCAAAGATGCTAAGAACATCGAGACGATGACGGCGAGCGCTTTACTGGAAAAAGCACGCGGCTAGGTGAGTGTTTTGTGAGTAGCTTAGAAGGAAGTGAGCATGATTCAATTTAAACAGTTAAGTAAGAACTATCAGCTAGGGAAGCAGTCCGTCTGCGCGCTACAAGGCGTAGACGGCAACATTCAGCAAGGTGAAATGGTCGCACTTTGTGGTCCGTCAGGTTCAGGAAAGAGCAGTTTGCTTAATATTCTCGGTTTGCTTGATATGGACTACCAAGGAAGCATTGTGATTGATGGGAAGGCGTACCCAACCGAACGTATAGCGGCGGCACACTTTCGAAGGCAGCAACTTGGTTTTGTCTTCCAGAAGTTTAATTTAGTTCCTGTTATGACGGCTCTTGAAAATGTTGCCTACCCTCTGATGTTAAACAATATGGCTCAACCAGAGCTGTATAACCGCGCTAAAGCGATGTTGGAACGTGTTGGACTAGGAGAGTTTGTTCATCATAGGCCAGATAATCTTTCTGGTGGTCAGCAACAGCGTGTCGCTATTGCTAGAGCCCTCGTACATAACCCAAAGCTAGTTATAGCCGATGAGCCTACCGCCAGTTTAGATAGTAAAAGCGCCAATTTGGTTATCGATATTATGAAAGAGTTAGGCTACGAGTTTGGCACGACTTTTATTGTAGCGACACACGATCCTAGAATGGCGCAGCGTTGTGATAGAGCAATAGAACTATTTGATGGGAAATTGGCTTCTTCAGCGCAAGTGGAGGCTATCTCATGGGCAAGTTAATGAATTCTCCAGTCGCTTCTATTCAGACTTGGTTCTTACCAAATGCGCTACGTTTAGCTTGGTTAAACTTATTGCGAAATGGACGTAGAAGCTTGCTTACCGTCTTGATCATTGCCATTGCAGTATTTGCGTTAACCAGTGCTGGGGGGTATGGCCTTTATACTTATGAATCTTTGCGAGAGTCTACCGCCCGCGATACTGGTCATTTAACGTTAAGTATTCCTGGTTACTTTGAAGCAGATGAAGACATGCCTCTGAGTAATGGTTTGCGTAATGCTCAGGAAATAATGCGTAACATCATAGGTGATGCTGATGTGAGAGGTGTGCAACCTAGGGTTTACTTTAGTGGCTTAATTTCAAACGGTACTAAATCGAACATTTTTATGGGGACTGGCGTTAACGAACGCGAGTTTGATATGAAAGGCCCTTTTTTGGATGTGCGTAGCGGCAGTACTTTATCAGGTGTCAATTCGCCACGTTACAACGCACAAGAGCCTCAAGTTATGCTTGGTATTGAACTCGCACGTAACCTTAAAGTGGCTGTCGGGGACTGGGTTACTCTGCTCGCAACCACCAGCGATGGCGCATTAAATGCGTTTGATTTTAAGGTTCGCGGTATTTACTCCACAGGTGTTCCTGAATTAGATAAACGTCAGCTTTATGTTCATATCACGAGTGCGCAAGAGCTATTAGCCTCAGAAAAAGTCAGTACGCTTTCTGTTTTCTTGTTTGAAACAGAATTGACTTCTACCGTCCAAGACCGATTAGACATTCAGCTAGCAAGTTCGCACACGAGCGATTCAGGGGCAGTTTCAGAACCTGATCAACCATTGGGAATAAACGAGCAGACCATTGAGATTACGCCTTGGCAAGATCGCGCTTTTTTCTACACCAAAGTGAAAGATTTATACGACCGAATTTTCGGCATCATGGGCGCAGTTATGGCATTGGTGGTATTTGTCGCGCTGTTTAACACTATGACGATGTCAGTCACGGAGCGCACACGAGAGATCGGCACCTTATCTGCTCTTGGGAGTTACCCGTCTGAAATTATCTCTGGCTTTATGAAAGAGGCTGGTTTGCTTGCTGTTATCGGCAGTTTGGTTGGCGCGCTGGCGAGTGGCTTAATGAGTTTACTGTTGTTGATTGTTGATGTGCAGATGCCGCCACCTCCTGGCAGAACTGATGGCTATCCATTGAATATTTACTTCTCTATCGAGCTTGTCGCATACGCAACTCTAGGAGTGATGCTGATTTGTTTGTGTGCGGCTTACCTGTCTGCAAAAAAAGGCGTAAATAAACCAATAACAGAGGCGCTAGTGTATGTGTAATTCAAAACGATTCAGCCATTGGGCTCTGGTCACCAACGTCAGTGTATCAGCGAGAAAATACTGGGTTTTGAGTGCATTGTTAATGAGTGGGTTTTCGGTCGCGGGACAGTCTGCCGATTCGCAAGTTCTCGATATGCAGTCTATGGACAAACAAGCCGTTAGCGAGATGATTTTAAAAGCGGATCGATTCCGCCTCAATTCGGATGAAGCCTCCAAAGTAGTGTCACTAGTCAGCTTGTACGAGAGCGAAAAGCTGGATAAAACCCGAGAATATAATGTCTATACACGGCCGAACCGTGAATCTTTAGTTATTTTCAAATCAGCTGTTGAGGCAGGACAAAAGATGTTGATGGTTGAAGGCAACTACTGGCTATTAATGCCTAAAAGTCGTCGTCCAATTCGAATCACGCCGATGCAAAAACTGCTGGGTGAAGCATCTGTCGGGGACATTTCTACCTTAACCTGGAGTGAGGATTACCAAGGGGAGTGGATTGAGCAACAAACGGTGAAGCTGCTTTCTGGGAAGGAAATATCGACTGACCTTATAAAGCTGGTGGCTAAAACCAAAGGCGCAAGCTATCAAACCATCGATCTTTGGTTGAGTACAGAGGATTCGTTTCCTATTAAAGCGGATATGTATCTACGTTCCGGAAAAATAGCCAAACAGGCTTGGTTTGAACAAGGTGAAAGGAACGGACTTCCCAGTGTGACTGCGATGACCTTGCTCGATAAGATACAGTCAAGTAAGAAAACGGTCATTGAATACCAAGAGATCAGCCAGCAGAGCCTAGAAGATAAATACTATAACCCTGCTTACCTTTCACGTAACAAAGTGTCGGGGTTGTAGTGATGGGAAATAAGAGTCTCTCTCATTCTGTGTTCGGATTGCATATCCCGATCTTCTGCGCAGCATTGCTAGGTGAGATTTCTACGGTAAGTGCGCAAGAGTGGAGTTTTGGTTGGGATTGGCAAGTGGGCATTGAGTCTAGTCAGTCAAGAGAAACATCATTCAATTCGAATACTTCGCAAGGAGACTCATCTCAATATCATTCTCAGTCTCAGTCTCAGTCTCAGTCTCAGTCTCAGTCTTTGAATGCGTTACTTGATTTAGAGGTAGGGTATAAAAACTGGCTTGGGTTATTTGCCATAAAAGGTAACGATTTATGGTTTGAACGCTCATTGGATGCCAATTCGAGTCAGTATCCACCAGAGCCAGATCCTGAAGCAGAATTTATAATTCAAGAGCTGTTTTGGCAGGGGGGCGTGGAAGTTTCTAATACCTTGTTTGGCGATCACTACCTTGATCTTGCTCTTGGTAAAATTCGTTTAGATTGGGGAGTTGGGTACGGTTATCGCCCGTTAGATATCATCAAGCTTTACCGACAAAATCCTGTTGGTATTGTCGCTGAAGAGGGAGCCGGTATTGCTTCGATATCCTTGTTCGATACGTCGGGTGAATGGACACTACTTTACAGCGACTCCTCATGGACATCGCAAAGTGTCAACGAATTTGAAAGCGCGAATGCTCAACAAGGCGTGGGTATTCGCCGTTACAACATGGTTGGGGAGCATGAATATCAATGGTTAGCTTATTACGATGATGTTCGTCACGGGCTCGTGGGCGCTAGCCTAGTGTCTGTACTGAACTTGGCGTGGGAGTTTCATGGGTCTATGGTGTATCAGCGTCAGAGTGTTGGATATCAGTTACCGAGTAGTGTGTACCTTCCTGTTGAATTAGGGGAGCAAGGTGACGCACTTCAGGCTTTACTTGGTTTAACTTGGGCGAATGAGGTTGGGCATAATGTGGTGCTTGAATATTGGTTTGATAGCCGCGCCTGGAGTGATTCTGACTGGAACGAAGCGCAAGGTAATGCGAAGTCTTTAACGGGGCAATCGCAGACTGAAATGTTGGGGCTGTCTTATGGTCAAGGCTTCCAACACGCTAATATCGTTGAGCATAACCTTATGTTCCACTGGTCTTTAGACTCTTCGGCCTGGGCTCAGATTTTTTCTGGCTCGTCAGACAACGTGACTGCTAGTGTGTTTGATTGGCTGGATAATTTAACACCAACATTTGATCTTATCTACGCCCCCCAAGATGGCGGCATTATTGCGACGCAGTGGCTGAACTATCAGTTATCAGACACAGGTGAGTCGTCGATTGATTTGGAACTTGCCGCACGATTCTTAGCCGGTAAACACGATTCTGCTTACGCCAATTTACCTGAAAGCCATATGATTCTTCTAAATATCAAAGGACGATTTTAATGACAGATTCTAATTCGCGTTCAAACAGCGCATCTTGGGTGAAGAGTTCTCTTCTCACTACACTATTTTGTCTTTTGATTGCCATTACCACTCAAACTATTTGGGGAGGGGACTTTTTCGGTAACGTCATTATTAGTCTTGGGTTTGGCTATAGCGCGTTAGTCTCTTCGTTTGTTATTGCAAAGTTGTTCCCTAAAGTCTCTAGGTTGGTAGAGACGATTCTTTCAATGATAATTGCAATATCGGTCGGAACAATAAACGCTCAATTCTGGATTAATGGTTACTTCGATTACAATTTCTCAGAGATGAAATCAGTCGTACTGCTTGGCGTGATTTTTTGTGGCATGTGTTATTACTATTTCTACACAAAAGAGCAAAAAATGCTCGCGGAACATGAACTTGAAGTCGCGAAACGTCGTCAAGCTGATCAAGAAAAAGTGGTTGTGGTTAGCCAGTTAAAGCAGCTACAGAGCCAAATTGAACCGCATTTTCTGTTTAATACACTTGCCAATATTAGTGCTTTGATAGAATCCGACAGCGACAAAGCAAAGCTTATGTTGGAAAAACTCACTGATTTATTGAGAGCAACGCTGAAAAACAGCCGTAATGAATCATCAACGGTAGGGCAAGAGCTGGCACTGAATGATGCGTATCTAAACATTCAAAAAATCCGTTTAGGTGAACGTTTAGCTTTTTCAATAACAGCGCTAGGTGTTGATGATACTCAAGCATTGCCGCCCTTTCTTATTCAACCCTTGGTTGAAAATGCGTTAACACATGGCATTGAACCGAGTGTTAATGGTGGATGTGTCGATATCGAAATCTCATCGAAAGAGGGTATGTTAACGATGACGGTTTCTGATAACGGTGTTGGGCTCAATGCCGGTTTTGTGACAACTGGTCACGGTGTAGCATTGGATAACATTCGCCAGAGAATCAATACTTTGTTTGAAGGGCGAGCCAAAATGACAATAATTGAAAATGGATCTGGCGGTGTCACGTCTTCAATCTCAATTCCGATGGAAATGAACCGCTAACCGCTCAATTTACAGTGTGAATTGAAACCGACAAAGGAGATGGAACGATTTTGGATAGTGCAATCACTGCGATTATAGCTGACGACGAGGCTTTGTTGAGACATCACCTTGATAAGACGTTAGCGGAAGTTTGGCCGGAACTTGAAGTTATAGTAAAAGCTAAAAATGGAACAGAAGCGTTAACGTCTATCCAAGCACACTCACCAGATATTGCCTTTTTGGATATTCGCATGCCTGAACTTGATGGTATGAGCGTAGCGAAGCAACTTCAAAAATTGCCTAACCCTCCTATTGTGGTATTTATTACCGCTTACGATGAATACGCGGTGAAAGCTTTTGAACATAATGCTATTGATTACATCCTTAAACCGATCAGTGAAAATCGACTGGTTGCGACCTGTGACAAGATCAAAGCGCGTTTATCAGAAACCAGCAAGGTGCAGAATATTAATCAGACCGCTCCAGACCTTACAGCGCTAATGAACCAGATCCAGCAATTGTCTCAACCTACTCAAACACCTCAATATTTAAGTTGGATAAAAGCAACAGCTGGCGAAGATTTACACCTTATTTCTATTTCCGATGTTTTGTTTTTTAAGGCTGAAGACAAGTATGTCTCTGTATTTAAAAAGGGAGAGCTTCAGTTAGAGGAGTACATTATACGAACGTCGTTGAAAGAACTTATTACTCAGCTGAATCCTGATGAGTTTTGGCAAATTCACCGTTCAACCGTAGTCCGAGTCGCGGCTATTGAGAAGGTAAAGAAAGATTTTACTGGGCAGATGTCAGCCTTCATTGAAGGGAATAAATTACCCGTCAGTCGTTCATCTCAATCGTTATTTAAAGGAATGTAAGTTACGGCTTAGTTTTACATCATTCCAATTGGTTATCACGCTAATACCTCTATTTCATTATTCCTTTCAATCATGGCTATTTATCCTATATGAGTAAATAGCCTTTCGAGACACCCCTGTAATTTGGCTATCACGACTGAGCTTTACCTAATGGATTAGGTCAGTTGAATTTCGTTAGGGAAAGCTAATTACACAGAGCCCCATGAAACGCAGCCTACTAATATTGAGTTTAATTTCTCTCCCAAGCCACGCTGATCTTGTTGAATCTATAGAAAAGTTTACCGATATTTTTGGTGTCAGCTTATCCAATAGCAACGGTGAAACAATCTATACCTTAGATGTTACTTATGACGTCACTGATAATTTAAGAGTCTTTGGTGATATTGATACGGAATCCAATTGGGAGGCTGGATTTGGCTATTCGTTTTGGCAAGGTGAAACGTATTACACTGAAAATACAATTAAGGTGAATGATCGCCAATACTCGACGGGAATATTCGTCGCTAAAGTATTGAATGATAGATGGATTGCTATTGGTGATATCAATTACAACTATAAACTGGAGGTTGATGATCCACTTTGTAAAGGGATGGATATTTGTAATGGAAACCCTTTTGGGGTGAGCTACTTGCCATCAGACAGTATCGACTACAGCTTAGGTGCAATGTGGAGCGCGCATACTTACGTTGATTTACTTTATAAATTTAACCAAGAAGTGGGCACCTCGCATAACGTCATTACAGCTTTTGATTCAGGTCGAGTAAAAGTCGCAAGAACAAACCTCATTTATCACGAAGCTATCATGTATTTGAACTTAAAATATATCCGTCCATCGGTGACGTACACCATAAGTGAACATTTTGAAAATAGCGTGGAGTTCGGGCTCACTTTCGATTTTTAATCTACGTATTTTTTAGAACGCCCCTTAATAGGGGCTTTTTTGTATCTGGGATCTTCTGATATCAGATAGCTTGGTGATTCCATTTGGTTATCACGCTTATATCTTCAACTCATTATTACTCATGAATAGAGCTGTCTATTATATAGCCACTCAACGCACGGATGCCGTTATTAACCTAGATATAAAAGAGTACATTATGAAAAAGACTATCTTAGCCTTAACTATTACAGCGGCCATCTCTCTTCCGGTTGTTGCGGCACCTATGCAAGTTGATCGTCAATTAGCGGATCAACATACTCACCAATTAATTGAAACCCAAATGACAGATATTGAGGCTTCAGCATTAGCTAAGCTAAATGCACAAAGCAATAATGTTGCAGTGGTCGATGATGTTATTTATGAAAAGCAATCTGATGGAACATGGGCTGCGGTAGGTGCAGCGTCAGCGGCCTTGTTTGCAGGGCTGCTTAGTTCGTCTTCTAGTTCGAGCAACGGCAATGACTTACCTGGTATAGAGCTTCCTATTGAGCATTCCCCATCACACTTACCTAGTGTGGATCAAAGTAATCCAATTCAAGACCCGTACTCAATCTCTGAAACAAGCTCGGGTTGGCACATAACTGACAATGAAACGGGATCTAATGCCTTTGTCGACCGCAATGGAGATATCCGTGATACTCATACTGGTGAAGTAATTGCGACTTCAACTCTGTACAAAGGTACTTATTACATCTCGAACACCGATGGAATAACGGTCGCAACATACAGTAAGTCGACAGGTTTAGTCTTTACAGGCGTTGACCAGGATATCGATCGAGGTATTGGTGGGCCAATCGAGCACCCGATTCAAGATGCATATTCTATTTCTGAAACGGCATCGGGCTGGGTCGTAACTGACAATGAAACGGGATCTAATGCCTTTGTCGATCGCAATGGTGATATCCGTGATACTCATACCGGCGAAGTAATTGCGACTTCTACTCTGTACAAAGGTACTTATTACATCTCGAACACCGATGGAATAACGGTCGCGACATACAATAAGTCGACAGGTTTAGTCTTTACAGGAGTTGACCAGGGTATCGACCGAGGTATTGGCGGGCCAATCGAGCATCCGATTCAAGACGCATATTCTATTTCTGAAACAGCATCGGGCTGGGTCGTAACTGACAATGAAACGGGGTCAAATGCTTTTGTCGACCGCAATGGTGATATTCGTGATACTCATACCGGCGAAGTGATTGCGACTTCAACGTTATACAAAGGTACTTATTACATCTCGAATACCGATGGAACAACGGTCGCGACATACAATAAGTCGACAGGTTTAGTCTTTACAGGCGTTGACCAAGACATTGATCGTGGTATTACTCCACCAGTTATGAACCCAGATCATACCAACCCTGATTTTGAGTTTGTAACTGATGGCAATGGGACGATTGGTATTATTCGTGATGGCGTGCTACTTGGATCGATTGAAGGATCAGTTAACGTAAACACTCGTCACTTAGAAGTCGGGCCAAATGGTGGGGTTTGGTATAACAATCCTCAAGCTCCTGCGCCAATACGTTTACCGTTTAAAGTAGAGACTTCAATAACGGGGTATTTGGTTGTTACTGATAGTCGTACAGGAGAGATTGTTGGTATAGGTGGTCAGATTGGAGGCGACATGGCACCAATTAAACTTACGATAGTAAAATCTGATTTAGGTTGGACTATATTCGGTTCACAAGGCCGTTCTATTACTATCTCAAATGTAGAGTTAGAAGGACGTAATCTGACCCCTGACCGTCCAATTAATATTGAACCAGAAACGCCAGATCACACTAACCCTGAATGGGAATTAAGACAGGCAACTCAAGAAGGTGTGTACGACATTTATCGCGACGGTGTTGATATGGGAACTGTGCGTAAAGAGTCTTCAGAAGATGGTCGTACTAACATGACGATAGTCAGTGGTAATGCGGGAGGTATCGTCATTTTTGATCACGCAAATCGCGACGTTCAGGCTAATGCTCAAGCGAAAGAAACCATTAAATCTATTGCACAACAGCCTCGCTTCGACCAGCTGAGAAGTAAGGTACAGGCGCGCATTAACTAATGTGAAAGTCGATATTAAATAAAGAAAGCCACTCAGTGATGAGTGGCTTTTTATTTTTGAATACTTTATCAGCGAATGGCTAATCTGTACTTTGTAAAACTGTTTTTACTTTTTCAACTAACCATAGCGTTAAAGGGCTATTATGGTTTTTGCTGTGGTAATAACTAAAAATATCAGGGGTCTCATAGCTATATCCCCAGTTACAATCTAGAGACTTGATCCCACTGACAAAATCATAATCTGAAAAGTTAGAGACGGGGACAAGCATATCGCTACTGTGGACGGCTTCTAGAAGGACAGAAGGGAGCTCTGAGCGCAAAGTAACATTAAATTTCAGTCCAAGTTCTTCCCCTACGATTTCCGCAATAGACTTCTGAAAGTTCCAATTTGACGCGAGGATCGTTCCAATAGGGTATTTTTCAGCATCTTGCGGAGTCAGCGATGTACCTTTTATCGGGTGATCTTTTCGACAAATCACTTTTAATTTGTCAATCCCGATCTTTTTTGAGTATAAAGTTTTAATTGTTAGGTCACTGTCGTAGCTGATACCTAGACAAATCTTTCCATTTTCAATATCTGATTGAGTGTCTTGATTCCAACTACGAAAGTGAACACAAACATTAGGGGCTTCGCTACGTATTTTGGAATATATCTTTGTGGCAAGTGCGCTCATTAAAAAAGGAGAAAGCGCAATAACGATATTCCCATCTAACTGTTGAGGAGCAAATTGCTCTTGGCGGTTAAGGCTGTTTTCTAACTCAAGCATGATAGGACGTAGAGATAGGTATAACTCTTCAGCGTAAGGTGTTGGCGTTAGCCCCTTACTATTTTTAACAAATAACTCATTATCTAAAGAGTGGCGCATCTTTGTTAAGGCCTTACTTACCGCTGGCTGTGTGACATGCATTCGCTCAGCTGCTTTCCTCATATTCTTTTCTTGGTAGAGGATAAAGAACATGCGCAGTAAGTTAAGATCGAGGTTGTCGTATAATTTTTTAGCCATTTTCTTCCTTAAAAATACCTAGCTGTATTTAGATTAGCATAAGTTATTGTTTATATTACTAGGTTCTGTGATGCGAAGTTCCATTATGGACTAACCCATGGCGCTTATTCTGTTAGATCTTGCCCTGCTACGTCAGTTGTACGTTAAATCAGATGTTCAGAATTGATATCCCTCTCATCGCGCCATTTGCACGCACTTTGTAATTTATAAAATAAACACTTTCATACCAAGGTAGATTGACTCTCAAAATTTAACGGGTTGATTTAATACAAAATTATTATGTTTTAGCAATCAGATATATTGGAGGAAAGTCCTTCCAAAGAGATCGTTATGAAAGCATATTCTTTAGTCGTTGTATTAAGTACCGCGCTGCTGGGTTGTAGCTCAGCGCCTCAGCAGCAAACGTTATTGAAATCAGACCCATACTGGGTCAAAGGAGAGTTAGATAACGGATTAACCTACCACGTATACCCTGACCGGGAGCAACCTGTATCTGTACGCTTGCTTGTGCATGCAGGCTCTTTTCAAGAGAGCGAACAGCAAAAAGGTTATGCCCATTTTGTTGAGCATATGGCGTTTAATGGCAGCAAGAACTTTTCAGAAAATGATGTTATCGAGCTATTTGAGCAATCAGGCGTTAGCTTTGGTGCGGACTTAAATGCTTATACTTCCTACCAAGAAACCCTTTATAAGTTGGATTTACCCGACAAACAAAACCTAGATAAAGCGATGGCTTGGCTAAGAGATATTGGCGATGGTTTAACGCTTTCGGCAGCAGAAATCGAAAAAGAAAAGGGAGTTATACTAGGGGAGTTTCGATACTCGCGGGTAGAAGATAAACCCCTAGCCTTCAAATTTTATGACCATATGGTGGAAGGGACTAAGTACCAAAACAATGACCCTATTGGCAGCAAAGACTCCGTCTCCAATGCGGATGTTCAAGAGTTAAAGAATTTTTATCAGACTTGGTATCAACCCCAACTTACTGAGGTGATTGTAACGGGGGATGTCACTCTGGCAGAGGTTATTCCTTTAATTGAAGAAAGCTTCTCTAGTTGGCAAAAAGGCACTACACCCATTCCGGTGAAGAGCACCTCAACAGACTACAGCACTCAAGACTTTGTGGCGCATGTCGCAGGGGCGGAGCCACCTAGTATCGGTATTGTTATTGATAGGGGAACAAGAGTGGTGTTGAGCCGAGAGCAACAACACCAGCTTTGGTTGGATGAGATTGCTCAGCAACTTGTACAGCAAAGATTGAACTCCGATTTTGTTGACGCAGCGTTGCCAGTGCAATGGACGGCGTCGACTTCTTACTTATTAGAGTTCCAACGTTACTCCATTACAACGGTCGGTTTTCCTGTTGGTACCCGAGAGGAAAGCCAGCAGCAATTTATTTCTACTCTCGCCTCTTTGCGTGATCATGGTGTGAGTGAGAATGAGTTTATGGGAGCTATACAGCAATACCAAGCGAACCTTGATGATATTCAAGTTAACTGGGATCAAATGGATGCTGTTGTTCATGCTAATGGAAAATCGACGGCATTGGTGATTAACCAACCGGTTCAATCTCAGCTAGATTATCAGTCGAGTTTGAAAGAGTTTCTTGCGAGTACGGACCTTAAAGCCGTGAACAAAAACTTAGATGATTTGCTTTCTAGCCCTTACATTTTGGGGTTAGGTTTATCTTCTAAAGAAGACTTGTTGGCAATGAATGACCAGTTAAGTGATGTCAGAAGGGCATATAAAAAAAATGGTAATAAGCCACTACTAGCAACGGCAAGCTCAGCGTTTAGTGTGCCAACTTCTCAGGGGGAAATTGTTAAACAAGTTCAGGTGAATGAAGACCCTAACTTACAGCAATGGACACTGAGTAATGGAATTGAAGTTTGGTATTTGCGTAACCCTAAGGCGGGTAATAATGTTGGAGTTTACTATGCAAGTGAGGGAGGGAAAGCGGCGCTAGATCCATCTTTATATCCTGCGTTAGAGGTTGCGGTTCCTGCTTCAATCCGTAGTGGTGTTGGTAAATTTAGTGGCTCTGAGTTAAATGCTCATTTGAAACGTAAAGACATTCAAATTTATCCCTTCATCAACTTCACTCACCATGGGTTAGAAATAAACGCTAAGAAAAATACGCTTGCAGAGGGACTGGCTGCGCTACACGCAATTGTAACTAAGCCTAAAATCGATAGCGACCAACTTGAGGCTGTGAAGTCTGAATTTTCACAAAATCGCACGGCATACCTAGAAACGCCAGTAGGTCAATTTACCAAGATGGTGAATCGCAATAGTTATCAGGCTAGTAGTCGTCATATCATGTTAGAAAGTGAAGATATTGAGGCGGTTACACCTGACGATGTACTTAACGTGCAGCATCAGTTATTTCAGAAGTTAAGAGACAACACACTTGTCATCGTTGCTGATATTAAGCCATCTGAAGTAAAGCCTCTTGTTCGTCAGTATATTGCTTCATTGTCACTAGAAGCTGTTGAATCGCCTAACTACCAGGTGGCTTATAATGACAAGTCGAAAGAGCGCATAGATGTATCCATCAATAATGAAGACAGCAGCCAGTATTTATTGCGTATTATTTCGCAACAAGCGCGAGATAAAACAGCAAAGGATGTGTTTATGGATGACATGCTTCAACGTGTATTGTCGAGCCGCTTGTCAGCTTATGTTCGTGAAGAGTTAAGCCTGGATTACGCGCCTTATGTGTATTCGGTTGCGCAAGACAGTGAGCCAAGTTATGACTGGTTGGTTGGGTCTTTAACTGCGCCAGAAAACTCAAAGCTGATTGAATTGGCGATTGATAAAGTGATTACTGAAGCTATTAAAGGGATATCTGAAGGTGAGACTCGAACAGCAGCTAAACAGCTAGTGGCCGATCTCACGCCACTTCAATACAAGCCGACCCAACAAGCTTGGTTCATTTCACGTTACTTAATTCATGATTATGGTGTTGAAGCTTTGTTTGACCTACAGGGGACGACAGATTCAATTTCTAGCCAGGACATGACGGAGTATGCCAAAGAAATCTTTGGTGCTAACAGTTATCAGTTGAAGAACTTCTTAAGGCCGAAAAGTTAAGTTTACTGAGTAGGATGCTCTGAGCCTCCGAATATATGGGGCACATAGAAAGCCAAACGCTAAGTCGTTTGGCTTTTTTATTGAGCTAATTTTTTGGGAGGGGTAATTTATAAAATGAAGATCAAGATCACAAAGGTACTCACCTGATTCAATATTAAATAATAATCATTAACTCTATCTGTATATTGTCGGTGAATGACATTAAGAGGTTGTTATGAAAAAATATTATTTAGCAACGGCACTATGCCTTACCTTGGTTGGCTGTAGTTCAACATCAAAAATCACCGAAACCTTAATCCAACCGGATCCTGCTTGGACTTCAGGTCAGCTAGAAAACGGTCTTACTTATCATGTTTATCCTGACCATGAAGCATCTGTCTCTGTTCGCTTAGTTGTACATGCTGGTTCAATTCAAGAGAATCATAAACAAGAAGGCTATGCTCACTTTGTTGAGCACATGGCATTTAATGGCAGTAAGCATTTTTCTCAAAACGATGTGATACGTTTATTTGAAGATGCTGGTTCTAGCTTTGGTGCTGATCTTAATGCGTACACTTCTTACGAAGAAACCGTATACCAATTAGATTTACCTGATAACGTCCAATTACAGTCGGCTTTGACGTGGATGCGCGACGTTGGTGATGGGTTGGATATCGCAAGCTCAGAAGTTGAAAAAGAAAAAGGTGTGGTTCTTGGTGAGTTTCGAATGGCTCGTCTTAATGATAAATCATTCCCCGAAAAATTTTATGACTACTTTATTGAAGGTGGTCCGTATGAATCTCAAGATGCATTGGGCACTAAAGAGTCGGTGATGAGTGCTACTTCTCAAAGCCTCACCGACTTTTACCAGACTTGGTATCAACCTCAAATTGCTGATCTGATTATCTCCGGTGATGTGGATATCAAAACCGTGATTCCATTAATTGAAGAGAAGTTTTCCAGCTGGGAACGTGGTGAAACGCCAAAACCAGAAAAACAGAAAATGACGACTTTCAACGAAGGAGACTATGTCGAATTCGCGGGGAGAGAAGCGCCAAGCATTACTCTAACGTTTAACCGAGGTTTAAACTCGATTGAAAATCACGATCAACAGCATCAACGTTGGTTGGATGAAACCTCCCATTTATTGATTCAGCAACGACTAGAGGCTGTATTTAATGATGCAGCGCTGCCGACTCAATGGATAGCGTCGGATAGCCTTCAAATAGGAGCTCTGCGTTATTCATCAACAAGTGTTGGTTTTCCTACTGGTAGCCGTGAAGTCATTCAGCAAGAGTTACTCTCTACACTAGCGTCACTGCGTGATTATGGTGTTTCGGAAACAGAGATCGTCGGCGAGGAGCATTACTACCAAGACTTGTTTGATAATATTGAGTATGATTGGGATAAAATGGACAGCGTTGATCACGCTGACTACAAAGCAAGTGCTTTAGTCTCCGAGCAAATCGTTCAATCACAAAAAGACTATCAGGTAAGTTTAGAGGCCTTCATTGCTAACCTAAGCCTTGAAGCGATTAACGACAACATTAAGAGTCTACTTTCTGATGATTACTTCATCATCATTGGGATGGATGAAAATGAAGACAGAGAAGCGATCAACAATTCCCTCGATAGCCTAAAAGCCACTTATAGCGAAATGGGAACACAGCCGTTAATGGCGACGACTGCTAGTGCGTTTGCTGACCCAAGTTCCCAAGGTGATATTGTGCTTGTTGAACAAATGCATGTAGACCCAAACATTCAAAAGTGGACGCTAAGCAATGGTATCGATATGTGGTACCTGCGTGACTCGCTTGCGAATGATGATGTTGGCGTTATGTACATGAGTTTAGGTGGAAAAGCTGCTTTGAACCCGAGCTTATACCCAGCCGTTGAGGTTGCGTTACCTGCCTTATCTCGAAGTGGAGTTGGTGATTTTACGGGCTCTGAGCTTCTAGCGTACTTTGAACGTGAAGACATTCAGGCTGACTCTTTCATTGGTAATACCCATCATGGTATTGAATTTAATCTTAAAAAAGATGGGCTTACCGATGTGTTTGCTGCTCTTTATACCTTTATGGTCTCACCTAAAATAAACCCTGACCAGTTAGAGGCGGTGAAGCTGGAGTTTGTACAAGGTCAAGAGTCTTTCTTGAGTAGCCCTGTTGGTCAATTTGAACGAGCGGTAAACCAAAATATTTACCGTCAGGATAGCCGCCACCATTTTGTTGGCAAAGATCGCGTTGAAGCGGTTTCTGTGGAAGATGTCCGTAATCTTCATGAGCAACTATTTGGCCAATTGAGACACAACCAGTTGGTGATTGTGGGGGATATCGATCCAAGTGAATTGAAGCCATTGGTTCGTCAATATTTGGCTTCGATTCCACTAGAAAAAGCTGCAGTGCCGGATTTTGATGTGGCTTATAAACAGCCATCGAAAGCACGTATTGATTTAGCCATTAACAATGTGGATAGCGCTGAGTATGTTTTACGTATTATCTCAGAGCCTACAGCCGCAGCCGCAGCCGAAAAAATTTCGACAGCAAAAGATGTCTTTATGGAAGATTTACTGCAACGTTTGCTGGCGACTCGTTTAGATGCGTATATTCGTGAGGAGCTGAGCTTAGATTACTCGCCTTATGCCTATCCCGTATCGCAAGATGGTGAATCGAGTCAGGAGTGGGTCATCGGAGCGATGATAGCGCCTGAAAATATCGATAAAGTTGAAGTGGCGATTGATAAGGTAATTACAGATCTTTTACAAGGTGTCTCTGAAGAGGAAATGCGAGCGGTAGTGAAACAGTTTGAAGCTGACTTCACGCCTCTAGAATTGAGTTCTATCGACCAAGCGTGGCATGTGTCTCGCTATCTACTTCATGGTTACGGTGTTGAAGCTTTATCTCAAGTTGACCGAGTGGCTAAATCGATATCCACGGAAGATATGAACGCTCTAGTACAACGTATTTTTGGTGAGAACAGCCGTAAGGTTAAGAACATCCTGCGTCCTAAAGCCTAACGCGAAAATGCTTTAATAAATGCCCAAAAGCCAAGCACCCATTGCTTGGCTTTTTGTTTTTTCACGATTCTAGAGGTGTTAATTTGGCGTTGCGTGGTGAGCGATTGTCAGAGCTGTGTCAAATGTGAGTGGTTGTGATTTTAAATCAATTGTAACTTTCATAGCTGTTATATATTGTCGCTGTTTCTACCATTCAGGATTGTTGTGAATTGCTTAAATTAGGTACCCGATTAGTCTTAATGTTATTTTTACTGAGCTTTGGCTTAGTGAATTCTAACGGCTATTCGTTTCCTTCTAAGCCATTTCAAATATCCTCGCAGTCTTCGCAGAGTGATCTTTGTAAACAAGCTGCTACGGATAACCCGTCGAGCTTCTTAGAGTGCGATAAGGCTCAGTTTGGCACCGTCCCTTCTGGTGACAGCTCCAATTATCACGATACAGAATCTAGCCTCCAAGTAGTGAACTTCAGACGTATGCTCAGTAATGAGCAAGAAAGTGTGGCTGACCTTGAGCCTGCTTATCATTTACTGATCGACTTCTCCCCCCCTTCACTATTGGCTTCTTTGCTCTTTAACACACCGTTGTTAGATACCAAGCAGCATTGGACCAGTATTGTGAGTTCTCCGTCCTCCCGGCTTTCTGGGTGGAAAGAGGGCAACATCCAATACTCGCATTTCCGAGAACTTCTTAGCTAATCGTTTGACCCTAAATTGGTCGTATCGATGGTCACTTGTGTCCGTTGAACTCGCCAATTAACAAATATAGCGACACACAATTATTAGCCTCACTATGACTCAATCAGTTTGTTCTGGTTGCGATTAGCCATCGCTCGTGTTCGCAAAACATTAGTTATACCAATCGTAGTAAATAACTGGTCACCCTAACTGGTTAAAATGCTCGATCACTGCTTTTTTTCGGTGCTATTTTTGAGCACGTATTTACGGTGATTGGTAAAAAGAAGAGATCTTGACCGTGAAAAAACGCATTCCAAGAAAACAAATTAACCACTACTCAAAGTGGAAATATGTGGTGCTTATCGCCACCATCATCATCATGATTCTGAGTGCTTTACCTTCTTGGTTTGGCGAGGACGCCTCGGTTCAAATCAGTAACCGCTCTGAGCAGACGATCGACGCCACTCAAGTGACGCAATACCTTGCTAGCGAGGGCATTCAAGCCAAATCAGCTTTTCAAAAAGACAAACGTTTAGTGGTGATCTTAGAAAATGCTGAGCAACAAGCGAAAGCCAAAGAAGTGCTTAACGAGCGCTTCCTCGACAACGCGACCGTTGCTCTTGCTATGGAGCCAGCAGCACCAAAATGGCTGACTGATATGGGCTTCGCGCCGATTCAGTTAGGTCTTGATTTACGTGGTGGTGTGCAGTTCTTACTCGAAGTCGACATGGAACCGGTTTACCACGCACAAGCTCAATCTGTGGTAGACGAGATCACTAGCGAAGTGCGTTATGCCCGTGGTGAAGTGGTGAACAACCAAGTTAAGTTTAACTTCCGCACAGACGCTGATTTCGAAAAAGCCCAAAAGCTGATTCGTGAAGAGTTCCCACAATGGCTACGTGACCGTTCAGATAAATCACTGACGTTAACTCAGTCTGAAGAAGAACAAAGAACGCTACGTAACCTAACGGTTCAACAAAACCTGCAAATCATGCGTAGCCGTATTGAAGAACTCGGCATCACTGAAGCATCGATTCAACGTCAAGGTGAAAGCCGAATCCGTATCGAATTGCCGGGTGTACAAGACCCTGCAGCAGCGAAAGATGTTATCGGTGCAACGGCTTCATTGGCGTTCTACTCTGTTTACGATAACGCGACTCGCAATACTCAAACTCTGAAAGATTCAGACGGCAACCGCGTGGTGGTAGACCGTAAAGCAGTGCTGAGCGGTGAACACATTATTGATGCTCGCAGTGGTATTGGTGAGATGGGCAGCGCAGAAGTAAACATTACCCTAGATTCTTCTGGTGGTAAGAAAATGTCTGAGTTCTCTCGTCATAACATCGGTAAGCCAATGGCAACCGTGTACAGCGAATATAGCCGTGACAGAGCAGGCAACAGCAAGCAAACCAGCGAAGTCATCAGTGTGGCAAACATCCAGTCTCAACTGGGTAGCCGCTTTAGAATCACAGGGGCTGGTAGCTTGGCTGAAGCACAAGAGCTTGCGCTGTTGTTGCGTGCGGGTTCATTGACTGCGCCAGTGACCATCATTGAAGAACGTACGATTGGCCCGTCTCTGGGTGCAGAGAACGTAACTAATGGCTTTGCTGCGTTGGCGCTGGGCCTTGGTCTTACTCTCACGTTTATGGCGCTATGGTACCGCCGTCTTGGTTGGGTCGCGAACGGTGCGTTGATCGTTAACATGACCACATTGTTTGGTTTGATTGCGCTGTTACCGGGTGCAGTCTTAACTCTGCCTGGTATTGCTGGCTTGGTACTGACCGTCGGTATGGCGGTGGATACCAACGTGCTTATCTTCGAGCGTATTCGAGACAAGATGAAAGAAGGGCGCAGTTTTGCGAGCTCTATCGATCGTGGTTTCGATAGCGCGTTCTCGTCAATTTTTGATGCTAACGTCACTACCATGATCGTTGCTGTGGCTCTGTATACCATTGGTAATGGACCAATTCAGGGCTTCGCTCTGACACTGGGCCTAGGTCTTCTAACCAGTATGTTTACGGGCATTTTTGCTTCGCGAGCGATCATCAATTTGGTTTGGGGGCGTGACCAACGCCACGATGTAAGGATTTAAGCATGAGTATTTCAAATATGACTATTTCAGACAGCAATATGACTCGCCTTCGCAAGGTGATGTCTGTGATTTCTATTGTGCTGTTCATGAGCTCTGTGATGCTTGTGGCAGTGAAAGGTTTCAACTGGGGCTTGGACTTTACTGGCGGTGTGGTGGCCGAAGTTCAGCTTTCCGATCAAGTCACTAAAGATGCATTAAAAACAAAACTTGATAGTGCTTTCCAACAAGACGTTCAAGTGGTTGGTATGGCAGAACAAGATCGGTGGACGATTCGTTACAGCCAACTGACAGACGCACCACAGCCAAACTTAGTAGACGCCCTAACATCGGTAAGCGATCAAGTAAAAGTGTTAAACAGCAGTGTGGTTGGCCCTCAAGTGGGTCAAGACATGGTTGACCAAGGTGGCTTGGCGGTACTGGTGTGTTTCCTAATGATCATGCTGTACCTGAGTGTTCGATTTGAATGGCGTTTGGCACTAGGCGCTCTGGCGGCGATAATTTACGACGTCACGATTATCTTGGGTTTGTTTGCTTTTACTCAGTTCGA
Source organism: Vibrio makurazakiensis (assembly GCF_050337375.1). Taxonomy (NCBI): domain Bacteria; kingdom Pseudomonadati; phylum Pseudomonadota; class Gammaproteobacteria; order Vibrionales; family Vibrionaceae; genus Vibrio; species Vibrio makurazakiensis. Next base: position 69,496 of record NZ_JAKJSW010000023.1, read on the forward strand.
GTTCAATCTGACCGTATTGGCAGCGGTGTTGGCGATTTTGGGTTATTCATTGAATGACTCGATCATCATTGCCGACCGAGTACGTGAAATGCTGCGTGGTAATCCAAACGGTGATACAGATAACCTGCTTAACGAATCAGTTAAAGCGACGTTCTCACGCACTATGGTGACTTCAGGAACGACTCTGATCACCGTATCGGCGCTTTGGCTGCTTGGTGGTGCAGCGCTGCAAGGGTTCGCTATTGCACTCGTGGTTGGTATCGTCAGCGGTACATGGTCTTCAGTTTCTGTTGGTATTACTTTACCTAAATTGTTGGGGCTGCTACCGATTCACTATCAGGTAAAAGCGATAGATAAGACGGAGGAGTCGTATCCGTAATCCTGCGCTAGCATGGAGAAACGCATACTAGCTGTAGTAATAAACGAGGGGGACTCAAATGCTCCCTCGACTTCTCGTTTTAATCGTAAATAACAGATATGTGCGCTTGTGCATAAAAATAAACTTAACTATAAGGTAAGCCTCCCCACAATAGATTATTGTTAGAGGAGGCTTATTGAATAGGAAAGTTATAATGGAATATCGACACCAATGTCATGTCGGCGACCACGGTGATGCGTTAAAACACCCTGTTTTAGCGTCTTTGGTTCAGTCTCTTGTTCAGCAGCATGTAAGTCTAAATATAATAGACACCCATGCAGGCACAGGTTGCTATGATCTGACCACCGCACCTTCAAATCATGCTCGTGAGTTTAAAGAAGGGGTTGGTTATCTATGGAAAAACAAAGATAAATTGCCGAGTAGTTTTACTCCTTTTATTTCGAGCCTAGCGGCTTTTAACCCTGAAGAAACACTCACTCTTTATCCTGGGTCTGCAGTACTTGGTTTTGAACAAGGTCGTCGTAATGACAGCTTTTTCTTTTCAGATATTCAGCAAGATGAAGCGGATTTGCTGGCAACGAATATCAAACAGATTCGTTCTGACCTACATATCGAGAGTCAGCTTAATGTCTTTGCGGGTGACGGTTTGAACCAACTCCCTTATGCAG
>NZ_JAKJSW010000075.1:0-18935 GCF_050337375.1 Vibrio makurazakiensis
ACGGTATGTGGAACAAATAATATTAAATGTATTACTAAAGCATCTAGCTCAAATAGTGCAAAGATTGAAGCCACCTTACCTTACTATTTCAGTGAAGATGTAGTTGATGGTACAAACTGTAGCGCTAATGTAGCGAACTTCTCTGCTGCAAAAGAGTGGTTTGAAGTCAATGGTGCAAATTCACATTACGAGTCATATTTATACACTCAAGATACTTGCTCAGGTTTGTTCTCAAGTTGGGGAGACGCAACTCTAGATGCGGCTCAAACTCAAGTCACAAATCTAAAGCTCGTGTATCCATATGGATATAATGGAACAGATGCCTTACCTGTTGTTATTTTTATTCACGGTATTACTGCTGTAAAAGAGCTTGGTAACGGCGGTATGCTTATCTTAGATAATTTTATTCAAGAGTATATTGCAGACGCAGGCTTAGAAGGACATCTAGTTATTGCGATGGATCACCATATGCACGGTGAAAGAGCCTATGACTTTAATGGTGATGGTACGCCTGATGTGAACGCAAGCCAATCAGTTCGAGGATTATACCCAGGAAACGACAACGCAGACGTTAAGAACTTCTTAAAAGCAGATGCACTACTGACTTCACGAGACAACTTCCGCCAAGCGGTTGCAGATGTTGTTAATTTACGTCGTACTCTTTCATCTGCATCACTAACAGGCGTGAATATAGATGATACAAACGTTAAGTTAGTCGGTCACTCTATGGGTGCTATCGTTGCAGCAACAGCAACGGGTATTTTGAATGACACAACAGAGCCTAGTTATGATCCAAACAATGAGATAATGAAAACGGCTTTAGCTAACCCTGGCTTTGGTATTGGTGGCGTTGTATTCAACTCAACTTGGCTTGGTCAAGATGAAGTACCACCAGCGATTAAGTTGACTGATGGTTTCCAATTGCGTTTGGTAGAAGAGTTAGCAAAACTTGGCGTAGAAGTTAAACAGAAAGATCTTTTAGCTTGGGCTAAGGCCAATAAAGCGGATTACGATGCATTAGTTACTAAAGTTGAACCTGCTTATATGTCAGAGTTTCAGTACTTAATTCAAACAGTCGTTGATTCAGTAGATCCTCTAAACTACGTTAATGTATTGAGGTCAAGTGATGTTCTTTCGATAACTGTAGACGGTACAATTGAAGAAGGCATTCAACCTTCTGAAAACTATGAAGTTGTGACTACTGGTGACCAAACGGTTCCTGTGAAGGTTGAGCTAGACAAGCATACGATGTTTGAGCGTTGCCAAGGTTTAGATACTGAAGAGTTTGGTGTTCAATCACGCTGCGCACTTGGTACAGTTGAACAACCTTACTATGAACTAAACCTAACTGAATTCCCATTAGCGGGTGCTTACCCTCTAGAGACCCTAATTGGTCTAGAGAATGTTCTTGATAACCCTATGGGTACTAAAGTTTATACACGTACTTCTGCAGGAACTCATAACATGGGTGTGGGTACACTGACGGAGTCTACAGCAGCTGCGGGTAACGCAGACTCGAAACTTGTTGGCAAAGCTGCGGCGTTAGTTGCAGACCAAGTAGCGAAGTTTATCGCAGGTGAAAATGCTGCGAATGTAGTGAATAAAGAGATCATTAAAGCAAACTAAATATTACTTTAATACATAACAAAGGCCTCGCAAATGCGAGGCCTTTTTGTATCTGTAGTCTAACGATAAAGATCATTAACTAGCTCTTGCAGGTTTCTTTACTGATCATTTGTTCAGACATCAACTGGCCACGCGTATTACGGATCTTAATCTTATACGCTAAGCCCATATCTAAGTTTGCCCTTACATCCGAACTAGTACAGTAGGTATTCACACTGTTGTTCATGACTTCAGTAAGAGGGCGTGCGCCTTTAGCGTCTTGGTTATAGATCATCATGATCTCAACTACTGGCCCTTTGGCAAGTACTCGCATGACAGATAGTGGCCCGTATTCAATCGGTAACCCTGCAGAGAGCACACCAGCTCTGTGCTGTGCCATCATTTCCAGCTGACGTTGCTCGTCATTCGTAGAGCTACAGCCACTGACTAGCGAGGCCAGTGCAACCGCACCAATTAACCATTTCTTCACGTTAAAATACTTTCTTAAAAGGCTTAACAATCACGTTCTCATACACGCCAGCGTCAATATAAGGGTCTGCATCTGCCCAAGTTTGTGCATCTTCTAGCGAGTTAAATTCTGCAATAACCGTTGAGCCTGTAAAGCCTGCTTCACCTGGGTTATCAGAGTCGATAGCTGGCATTGGCCCTGCGGTTAGTAGGCGGCCTTCGTCTTGAAGTTGTTGTAGTCGCTCTAAGTGCTGAGGACGAACGCTTAAACGTTTTTCTAGAGAGTTTTCAACATCCTGAGAAAAAATCACGTACCACATATTGAATTTCCTTGTTTGTTCATACACCAAATGGTGATCTTAATGATTACGTCTAATTTACGCGAACTTATCGGGATTGGAAGAGCCGCCGAAAGAAAGTGTGCTGAATATAATGAGTTAATGGCAATATTTATTAGTCATATAGACATTTAATCGACGTGCACATAATTATACTGTCTTTTGGACTGTATAATTATGAGGTTAGAAATGAAAAAAGCATTGATAGCGTTGGTTTTAGCTACTGCCTCAAATGCTGCACATGCAGACGCGCTTCTCTATGCGAGTGTAGGGGCTGGGCAAGCCACATACGATATTGGAGATGGTGTTAGTGAAAAGGAGACGGGATATTCTTTAACGGGTGGGACTGGGTTGTTGCCGTTTATAGGAATAGAAGCCGGCACAGTAAATCATGGCACCATGAGTTTCTCGGGTTCTTCGGGTGCAGTTGATGTAACAGCATCGAGTTATTTCGCAGCAGTAAGACCAAGTATTGATTTTGTTAATCTACATATCTACGGAAAAGCAGGTATTCATAGCACATCGACAGAAACAAAAGTGCAAAGTAACAACATGGATACATCGAATATCGGATTACTGTATGGTGTTGGTGCTGAGTACTTCTTTATGCCAATGTTCTCTACAGGCTTGAGCTATACCATATTTAACGGCCAGAAAGTGAACGATGGCGCAGGTGAACGTTCTTATGATTTAAACAATTTATCACTGAATGTGACATTCCACTTTTTGTAATCAGCTTTAACTGAATTAACAAGCTAATAGAATCGATACTATTAGCTTGTTTACTCCGAGTGTTACTTTTTAATCGCTCTTGGCTTACCATCGCTATCAACGGCCACATAGTTAAATGTCGCTTCGCAAACCTGAAAACGATCGCCAATGCCGTCTTCTTTTACGGGTTTAACCCACACGTTTAAGTCAATTGACATAGAAGTGCGACCTATTTTTGTACATTCGCCATAGCAACATACAACGTCACCAACACGAACTGGCTTCTTAAATGTGATGCTTGAAACTGATACGGTAACAATACGGCCGCCAGAAATTTCTTTAGCAAGAATACCACCGGCTAAATCCAGTTGAGACATAATCCAGCCACCGAAAATATCGCCATTGGCATTAGTGTCTGCTGGCATAGCAAGGGTACGAAGAAGAAGTTGGCCTTTCGGCGCATCAGCAATATGGCTCATTTTAAGGTTTCCCAGAACGACAAATAAAGCAGCGGCCAGTCTGTAATACAGACTGGCCGCTCAAATATAGACATATTATATCAAAAATGTGATGTGAGTTGTCACCTTGAATAATTAGTTTTCGTTGTCTTTATCATCGGTTAAGCGTTCTTCTTTACTCCGGTTGGTATCTTTTGGTAGATGCTTGTAAATGTAGACACCTGTAAGCAAAGTAAAGCCAAAAGTGGCAGCTAATAAACCAAATACTTTGAAGTTTACCCATACATCGAGTGGGAGGTTAAACGCGACATAAACATTAACGATGGCACAAACTGTGAAGAACAGAGTCCATGCCCAGTTGATTTTACTCCAAACGGCATCAGGTAAGCTGATTTCTTTACCAAGCATCCCTTTGATTGCTGACTTACCCATTAGGTGGCTTACCGTTAGGCCAATAGCAAATAGAGAATAGACGATGGTTACTTTCCACTTAATGAAGTTATCATCGTGCAAGAAAATCGTCATGCCGCCAAATATAGCGACCATCAAAAATGTGATGATCTGCATTTTTTCTACTTTCTTGTAGATTACGTAGGTCAGGATGATTTGAATTGCGGATGCAACGATTAGTGCCCCTGTTGCCGTATAGATGTCATACATCTTGTATAAGGCAAAAAAGATAATCAGAGGGATAAAATCAAGAATTTGCTTCATATCGCAAAGAGTTTCCGTTTAGTTGAGTTACATGCAGTCTAACGAAAACTGTCTCGATGCTAAACAGATCGAGACAATTGCATAAAAATAATTACTTTGATGTGCTTTGTTAACGCATCATTGCTGTCTGGTATCGAGGAATTAAGCTTTTGATATCTTCTAAGTAACCTTCAGTTTTTAGGTTATCCAGTGTTGAAACTAACTCCTCTTCGCTCATAGCAAAACAAGTCGATTTTCCAGTCGTCAGATCCAAATACTCGTGGTATTCAGCTTCTGTAAAGTGACCCACTCGATCCAATAGTAGGGTTTTGATGCCGTGATGGATTAGGCCGTAGTATGTGTGTCTTTGTAGAGTCATAACAGATCCTCCATGTAACTCGCCACAACGCTATATTTTTGACGATTGATCTTGTCTACAGTTTGTACTGTTACTTAAGCAAGCAGAGTGCCAGTTTTAGCTTTCTATCTATGCTTATCTTTCTTGGTGAAATTAGTGCTGCAACGCTAGTCTCTATAAGGTTTGTATCGGCTGAAAAATGAATTCATTGAGTTTTATTTAGGGGAGGGAAGTTGACTCTTCACTTTGAGAATCATATTGAGCAAGTGGTTACGATTRTGAGAATGACTTTGGGGTTATAAGGTTTTTCAGAAAAACTGTGTTTTCAAAATAAGAAGTATTAGTAAAGAAAACCTAACTCAGAGAGACTCATAATAAAAAAGCCACTCGTTTGAGTGGCTTTTAAATGTCGTCACCGTAGCTTAGGACGAGACAACTTTATCAGAGCAAAAACTTAAGCTTGCTGTTTTTGTAGCTCAGCTTCTTTTTCTTCATCTTTGATTAGAGAATCAACGATTACTGCACAAGCTGCGTCACCAGTGATGTTAAGCGCAGTACGGATCATATCGAAGATACGGTCTAGAGCGAATAACAGAGGCAGACCTTCGATTGGAATACCAGCAGCTAAAAGTACAGCCACAACTAGGAAAGAAGGACCTGGAACACCAGCTTGACCAACCGCACCTAGCGTAGACGTTACGATAATCGCAACGTAAGCGCCCATAGAAAGGTCGATGTTGAACAGCTGTGCAAAGAAAATAGCTACTAGACCGTAGTAGATCGCGTTACCAGACATGTTAATTGTTGCACCAAGAGGCAGAACAAATGAAGCCGTTGAGTTACGAACACCTAGCTCTTTCTCAACAGTTTCCATGGTTACTGGTAGCGTAGCCATTGAAGAAGCCGTTGATAGCGCAACCGCTTGTGGTTTCTTCATTGCAGTTAAGAACTTCTTAGCTGAAGTCTTAGTGAAGATTTGGATCATTAGCGGGTAAGCAACGAAACCGAAAATCAGGATTGCAGCGATGTAAACAAGGAACAGTTTGAACACAACCATTAGTGCGCCAAAACCGAACGTGCCAACTGCTTCTGCCATTAGGCCGAATACACCAAGCGGCGCGATGATCATTACTTTGTTGATCATCCAAACCATAGCGTCAACAATTGCGTTTACGCCGTTGATGATAGGGTCACGCTTTTCTTTTGCTTGTTTAGAAATCGCAATACCAAAGAATAAGCAGAAAACTAGGATTTGAAGAATATTAGCTTCATTCAGTGACTGGAATACGTTCGTTGGGATCATACCAGTGATGGTCGCCCAGAAAGTCGGTAGTTCACCTTTTGCTGCGTATTCAGAAGAGAACATGCCTTCAACGCCAGATACGTCAATACCGCGACCTGGTTCGAATACTTCACCCATTACAAGTGCAAGCGCTACAGCTAGTGCAGACGTTAGCGCGAAGTAACCCAGTGTAGTTACACCAACTTTACCTGCAGAAGAGCTATTACCTAGACCAGCAGCACCTGAGATTAGTGCAACTGCAACTAGAGGAATTACTAGCATCTTGATTAAATTGATGAAGATTGCGCCTAGTGGAGCGAACATTGTTGCGCTTTCACCCATCATGGCACCAACAGCAGTACCTACGATCATTGCAATCACGACTTGTACGCCGATGTTACTTAACAAATTCTTTTCTTTTAACACTTCCATAACCCTTGTGCTACTAAATTGTAATTTCCTAGCATTACCCACTAATGTTGAATAAACATTTGGATAATAATTTCGAGGAGACTTTTACACGTATATTTTACATTTAGCAATATGTGCCAAGGTGAAACGCTGTTTAAAATGTGTGGTTTGTTTCTGAATGGCTGTTTTTTACACAAAAGCAAACGTTTGCCTGTGGTCTAAAAGAAGTTAACATTGGTTGTATTTATAAATTGCCGGTTTGAGCGGCTCTGTATGTATGACTTAAATTTAAGCTACCTCATCATCTTTCTTAACATAGTTGTTTCAATCGAACGTGACGGCAATAGAGGTTAAGTTGCGAATATCGGACAGAAGAAAGTGATAAAAACACACTATTTACGATATTAATTTACAAAATTTTGGCAATTGAGAGGAGAACGGGAGTTACTCGTTGCTATACCACGTATGCCAAAAGAAGTTGATGTGTGGTTTTAACTTCGGGGGTAGGATTTATAGCACGGTTAATAAAGTGGGTCGGGTGATAAATAAAAAAGCCCCGTACTATGACGGAGCTTTTATTCAGTTACGATCTAAGAAAGCGTTATTTCTGTGTTGCTGCTTTCATCGGTGTTACGAATTCAGCTAATGCTTTAAGCATTTCTTCTGGCTGCTCAACGTTACTTTCGATGATTTTTACAACAGCTGAGCCAGAGATAGCGCCAGCTGCGCCAGCTTCAATCGCTTCTTTTACTTGCTCAGGAGCAGAGATACCAAAACCAAGCAGTGCTGGCGGTGCATCGAATTGGTTTAGGCGGTCAAGCAGTGCAGTAACAGGCATGTTTGCTTTAGTTTCAGCACCAGTCACACCAGCACGCGAAAGTAGGTACGTGTAACCTCCACCTAGCTCAGCAACAGATTTTAACGTTTCATCACTTGCTGTTGGTGGTGCAATGAAAATTGGGTGAACGCCAAACTTCGTAGCTGCAGCAACGAACTCTTCACTTTCATTCGTTGGTACATCAGCGATTAGTACAGAATCGATACCCGCATTAGCACAACGCTCGTAGAAGTTCTCGATGCCACGTGCGTACACTAAGTTTGCGTACATCAGAAGGCCGATTGGTAGCTCTGGGTATTTAGCTCGGATTTTGCCAATAAGGTCAAAACAGATATCTGGTGTTACTTTCGAATCTAAAGCTCGGATATTCGCGCCTTGGATTGTTGGGCCATCGGCCAGAGGATCAGAGAACGGGATACCTAGCTCAAGCGCATCAGCACCGGCTTCAACAAGCGTTTCCATGACCTTAAGTGACTGCTCAGGGTTAGGATCGCMAACGGTTACGAATGGGACAAATGCGCCTTGGTTCTTTTCAGCTAAGCGAGTGAAGAGTGATTGATAGCGATCCATTATAGTGCTCCTTTCGCTTCAAGAATGTCGTGTACAGTGAAGATGTCTTTATCACCACGGCCAGATAGGTTAACAACCAACAGTTGCTCTTTCTCTGGATTGTCGTGCGCCATTTTCAGTGCGTGAGCAAGCGCGTGAGACGACTCAAGAGCAGGAATGATGCCTTCTTTACGAGCTAGAGTTTGGAACGCTTCTAGCGCTTCGTCATCAGTTACGTTGYCATATTCAGCACGTCCAATCGAATTTAGGTGAGCGTGTTGAGGGCCAACTGACGGGAAATCTAGACCAGCAGAAACAGAGTAAGACTCTTCTACTTGGCCGTTTTCATCTTGCATCAGTGGTGCTTTCATACCGAAGAAGATACCTGTTTTACCGTGCTTCAGTGGTGCACCGTGTTGGTCAGTATCAATGCCTTTACCTGCAGGTTCTACACCGATAAGGCGAACCGTTTCTTCTTCAATGAAGTCGGCGAACATACCGATAGCGTTAGAGCCACCACCGACACAAGCGATAACAGCATCAGGAAGGCGACCTTCACGAGCTAAAATTTGGTTTTTAGTCTCTTCACCAATCATGCGCTGGAAATCGCGAACGATGGTTGGGAATGGGTGAGGGCCAGCTGCAGTACCTAGTAGGTAGTGCGCGTCTTCATACGTTGCAGACCAATCACGTAGCGCCTCGTTACACGCATCTTTCAATGTTGCAGAACCTGAATGTACAGGGATAACTTCAGCGCCCATCAACTTCATACGGAATACGTTCGGGCTTTGACGCTCAACGTCTTTTGCACCCATGTAAACGCGACATTTTAGGTCTAAAAGAGCACAAGCTAGAGCAGTTGCTACGCCATGTTGGCCTGCACCAGTCTCAGCAATGATTTCTTTTTTACCCATGCGTTTAGCAAGTAGCGCCTGACCAAGTACTTGGTTCGTTTTATGTGCGCCACCGTGTAATAAATCTTCACGCTTTAGGTACAGCTTGGTCTTTGTACCTTTGGTTAGATTACGCGTTAATGTTAGAGCTGTAGGGCGGCCTGCATACTCTTGAAGTAGCGTCATGAATTCACTGCGGAATTCTGGGTCTTCCTGCGAATCAATAAATGCTTGCTCTAATTGGTCTAGTGCTGGCACTAAGATCTGCGGTACGTATTGACCACCGTATTCACCGAAGTAGGCATCGAGTTTAGCCATTGTATTATTCCTTCAATTCTATTGGAGTGTCTTCACCCCAAGTCATTTAGTCTTGTTTGAGCTTCGCAAAGGCAAAGCTCACAAATATGTTTCTAGTTCTGATTTTTGCTTTTAGAAGCCAGACTAGTAATTACGAATCGCCGCAAAAGCGCGTTGCAGTTTGTCTGCGTCTTTTTTACCTGGAGCCGATTCAACACCAGAGTTTAGATCTAACCCTAAGCAGCCTAACTTAGCCGCTTGGTTAGCATTTTCTGGGCTTAGACCACCTGCCAACATGATCGCGCTTTGGTTGTTGATCAGGTTCCAATCGAAGGCTTGGCCGGTACCACCAGTTTGAGAACCCACTTTAGTATCTAGCAGGTGACGAGTCACGTTGCTTTCCAGTAATTCTGGTAATGCGCTTTTTGCACCAGAAGCAACACCATAAGCTTTCCAGATCTCAACGCTTTCAGGCAGTGATTGTTTAAGTTCATCAACATACGCTTGAGACTCATCACCGTGCAGTTGTACAGCGAACAAACCGAGCTCTGAAACGGCGTGAGCAACGTCTGCAACGCTATGATTTTGGAACACGCCGACATAGTTCAAAGGAGCACCGCTCATAGTCAAACGAGCCGCTTCGATATCCACATGACGCTTAGACGCTTCAACGAAAATCAGACCACCGAATACCGCGCCTGCTTGATACGCTTTGGCAGCATCGTCGGAGTGGGTTAAACCACATACCTTGTTTTCGCCAAGCGTTACTTTACGAACGGCCAATTCTAGGTTCTTTTCTGTCATAAGAGAGCTACCGATTAGGAAGCCATCGGCAAATGTTGAAAGGTCACGCACTTGTTGGTGGGTGTAGATACCAGACTCTGAAATTACGATGGCGTTCGGAGCCAGTTCGCGAATCAGTGGAGCCAACTCTTTGGTACGATTCAAATCAGTCGAAAGGTCGCGCAGGTTACGGTTATTAATGCCGATCACTTTAGCTTTTAAAGCGACTGCACGGTGAAGCTCTTCTTCGTTGCTGACTTCAGTTAGTACACCCATGTTTAATGAGTGCGCGACTTCAGCAAGCGCTTGGTACTCTTCGTCATCCAAGACTGACAGCATCAAAAGAATTGCATCCGCAGAATAATGACGAGCTAGGTAAACTTGGTAGGTATCAACCATGAAGTCTTTACACAAGATAGGCTGCTTAGCAATGCTGCGAACTTGAGGTAAGAATTCAAAATCACCCTGGAAGTATTTTTCGTCGGTCAGTACTGAAATGGCATTTGCATGGTTGTTGTAAACTGATGCAATGTAATCTAGGTCAAAGTCATCGCGGATCAAACCTTTTGATGGCGATGCCTTTTTACATTCAGTGATGAAAACAGCTTGCTCGCTTGTAAGTGCATCGTAAAAGCTACGATCGGTTGCTGTTAAAGCACCTTTAAATTCGTCTAGTGGTTGAGTCTGCTTACGAGCTTCAACCCATTGGTATTTATCACGAACGATTTTCGCAAGAACTTCTGCCATTTCAGCTTCTTTGACTGAAACGTGGGTCGACAGTTTATCGGTAGTCTGTGTCATCTTCTTTGTCTCTACTTGTCGTTCGTTAAGCGTGCTCAGCAAGCTGCTGTACTAACTCGTAAGCTTTGCCTGAGTTCATCGCGTCGATTGCTTGTTGTGCGTTGGCTTTGAGGTCTTCGTGACCAAATAGTCGCATCAACAGAGCCACGTTAACCGCAACTGCCCCTGCTTGAGCTTCAGTTCCCTTACCCGTTAGAATTTGAGTCGTGATAGCTCGGTTCTCTTCAGGGTCACCGCCTTTAATTGCTTCTAGCGGGTGAGTCTTCAAGCCAAAGTCAGAAGGGCTCACTGTGTACTCGAGAATTTCGCCGTCTTTGATTTCAGCAACCATGGTTTCGCCGTGAATAGCGACTTCATCAAGTCCGCTACCGTGAACAACCGCTGCGCGCTTCATACCCATTTGCAGCATGGTTTCTGCGATAGGGCGTACAAGTTCTTTGCTGTAAACACCCATTAGCTCAATGTTAGGGCGAGCTGGGTTAATTAGTGGGCCAAGAATATTGAAGATAGTTCGAGTTTTCATTGTCTGACGCACTGGCATCGCGTGACGAACACCACCGTGATACTGCGGCGCAAATAGGAACGCCACACCTAGTTTGTCTACAGCTGAACGCGTATCTTCAGCGCTCATTGCCAGGTTGATACCGAAAGAGTCCAACAGATCAGAAGAGCCTGATTTGCTTGATACGCTACGGTTACCGTGCTTCGCAACTTTTAGTCCACAGGCTGCTGCTACAAACGCAGAAGTCGTCGAGATATTAATAGTGTTATGACCGTCGCCGCCCGTACCTACGATGTCCGCGAAATCGTAATCAGGACGTGGAAACGGATTTGCATTCGCAAGTAGTGCTTTCGCTGCACCAGCAATTTCATCTGGCGTTTCGCCTTTGATTTTAAGTGCGGTTAGTGCTGAAGCCATCAGGATAGGATCAAGTTCACCCTTGATGATAATGTCAAATAACTGTTGGCTTTCTTCTTGAGTAAGAGACTGCTGCTCGTAAAGCTTATTAATAATCTGTTCCATGATCTTTTCCTATTTAGTCTTTTTATCAAGAGTCGAGCTTTTCTCTAGATGAAGAGGTTTCTCAAGAGCCCATTCGATAGCGTTTGCCAGTAGCGTTGCACCGTAGGTTGTCATAATTGATTCTGGGTGGAATTGGAATCCACAAACCTTATCTTGTTCTTGTACCACTGACATAACCAAGCCATCTACTTCTGCAGTCACTGTTAAGCTATCAGATACATGAGTTGCCACTAAAGAATGGTAACGAGCGATAGCTAATGGCGAAGGAAGCCCTTGGTAAATGTCATGGTTTTGGTGTTCCATCATCGACACCTTACCATGAATGATTTCACCTGCGCCTGCAACGGTGCCGCCATACGCTTCAACAATCGCTTGGTGGCCTAAGCAAATACCAATCATTGGCACCTTACCTTTTAGCAGCTGAATTAGTTCAGGCATGCAGCCGGCGTCAGCTGGAGCGCCAGGGCCTGGTGACAGTAGGGCTACTGGGTTGTCTAGTTCGTTGATTGCTGCTTCAACTACTTTTGCAGAGATGTTGTTACGGTAAATTTTTACGTTGTGACCCAATGAACGGAACTGGTCGACAAGGTTGTAAGTGAACGAGTCGAAGTTATCGATGAATACAATATCAGCCATGATTACGACTCCTTCTTATTTGATAAGTGCTTATTACATGACAAGCTCTTGGTATGTGCAGCTTGGATAGCAGAGATAACCGCTTGTGCTTTGCCGCGAGTTTCGTCTGCTTCTGCTTGTGGGTCTGAGTCGAATACCACGCCAGCGCCAGCTTGTACTTGTGCTACGCCATCTTCAACGTAAGCAGAGCGAATCACGATACAAGTATCTAACGTGCCTTCACCCGTTAGGTAACCTACTGCACCGCCGTAGCTACCACGACGTGTTTTCTCTACATCACGAATAAGCTGCATTGCGCGGATTTTTGGTGCGCCAGTTAACGTACCCATGTTCATACAAGCTTGGTAAGCATGTAGTGCATCTAAGTCTTCACGTAGTTGACCAACTACACGAGAAACCAAGTGCATCACATGACTGTAGCGGTCGACTTTCAGTAAATCTGCTACGTGGCGAGTGCCTGCTTCGGCAATGCGTGCAACGTCGTTACGAGCTAGGTCGACTAGCATCATGTGTTCAGCGTTTTCTTTTTTGTCAGTACGTAGCTCAAGCTCAATACGGCTATCTAAATCGAAATCAATTTGACCGTCAGGACGCTTACCTCGACGACGAGTTCCAGCGATTGGATAGATTTCGATTTGGTTAGTTTCCGTTTCGTACTTCAGCGCGCTTTCTGGAGAAGCACCAAACAAAGTAAATAGCTCGTCTTGCATGTAGAACATGTAAGGGCTTGGGTTGCTTTGCTTAAGTTCTTTGTAGGCAGCTAGTGGGGCAGGGCAAGGCAGCGTGAAGCGGCGTGAAGGTACGACTTGGAATACATCGCCTTTAACTACGAACTCTTTTAAATCACGAACCGTTTGGCAGAAGTCTTCATCTGAAACGCTTGGTACAGCGTCGACGTTGTCGAGAGGCGTAACTTCTGTGATGGCTTTCAGTGACTGACATTGTGTTTGAATGTCTGCTAGGCGTTCCGTTAAATGGTTTTTAATACTCGCGTCTTGAGCGAATAAACTCGCGTGCAACAAGCCTTCATTTTCTTGGTGATTGAAGCGCAGCAGTGTCTCAGCAACGTAGAAAACAAAGTCAGGGCAATTGTTAGTTGCTTCAGCATCGCCTAGCGGTTCAAAGTTCGCCACGATGTCGTAAGCGAATAGGCCAGCCATGAACAAAGCGTGTTTGTTGTCTGGGTCTTGAGCAAAGCTGTGCTGAACCAAACGCAGCGCATCGAAAGAAGAGGCTTCTCTTAAGCGCGAGTCTTCGTCTAACTCGTTGCTTGGCTCTACAAAAGTAAGCGTTAATACGTTATTAGTAAGGTCAGATTCGATTTCTGTTTTAACGTTTTCACTCAAGTGTTCAATAAGCGCTTGACCATTATTGGTCAGTGCTTGAAAGGTTACTTCATGTCCGCGACATACAATGCGAACAGCAGAGTCGATAAGGAGTAAGCTTGTCAGGTTCTGTTTAGATTCAATCTCAGCAGATTCCAGCAGTAAACTGTCGGTTTTGTTTTCACATAATGTATGGAAAACACTGGTTGGATCTTGCGAGTAAGGAACGGAAGAATTGATGACCTCAATGGTTCCCAGCTTTTTGATTTCAATGGCCTTGTTCACAAGACCTCCTTTATGATTCTTTAAATTTCCTGCCGTACATAGTCGCATAAAGATACCTTTCACCCAATCTAGAATATGGTCAATTCGATGATTTGTTAGTCAGTTGAATGTGAGATGTTCGACAAATTAAAAAGCCCGCTATGAAAGCGGGCTTAGTGATAACTTTTGTTCTAAACAAACTGTTTAATTAGAAGTACACATTGGCCCACCAAGAACTTGTCCAAGTGCGCCACCAATTAAGCTCAGAACTTGCTTCTACTGAAGAAAGTTCTGAAACTTTATCTTTCTGGTCTTGGTTAAATTCTTGTAACATAGTGAGCCTATAAACTTTATTAATCCATATACTGGATACTTCGTATTTGTGTACTAGTTAACTAGTTCAAAGGCAACAAGTCAAGCATAGAGACACAAATATCCAAGAAAAAAACAAAAGAATGAAAATATGAGAATTGATCTACATAGTCATACCACAGCCTCAGATGGCCGATTGACGCCGCCAGAGCTGATTGACCGTGCGCTAAGCTTTAACATTGAAGCGTTAGCCATTACAGATCATGACACCACAGATGCCCTTGCTGAAGCACGTAGCTATATATCAGATAACCAATTGCCAATTCAGTTGATCAACGGCATCGAGATTTCGACGGTTTGGCAGAATAAAGATATTCACATCGTTGGTCTGAACATAGATCCAGAGTCACCGGAATTAAAAGCATTAATTGATCAGCAAAAGCAGCACCGTATGGGGCGTGCTGAAATGATTGCTCAACGCCTAGAGAAAGCCACCCGTGAAGGCGTGCTCGAAGAAGTCAAAGCGATTGCTGGCGATGCGCCAATTACTCGCGCTCACTTTGCTAAATGGTTAGTCGATAACGGCTATGCTAAAACAATGCAGCAAGTATTCAAAAAGTATCTGACACGCAATAACCCTGGGTACGTGCCGCCGACGTGGTGCTCAATGAGTGACGCTGTTACTGCTATTCATGCTGCTGGTGGGCAAGCGGTACTTGCTCATCCGGGTCGGTACGGTTTTACTGCCAAGTGGGTTAAGCGTTTATTGACTGCGTTTGTAGAAGCCAATGGTGATGCAATGGAAGTTGCACAACCACAGCAAGCGCAACAAGAAAGACGCACACTTGCGGATTATGCTATACAATACAAACTATTAGCTTCTCAAGGCAGTGATTTTCATTACCCATCTCCGTGGATGGAACTGGGCCGTAATCTCTGGCTACCTTCTGGGGTCGAAGAAGTATGGAAAGATTGGGAGTTTCAAAAGGTTTCGTCATCTGAAGAATCGTCAGACGAACAAGCTCCTTCATAATATTTATCTGAATAAGTAATTGTTTCGATTGATATAACATAGAGTCGAGAGATTCGATAACGAGGATCAACAATGAGCCAGTTTTTTTATGTACACCCAGATAACCCACAAGCACGTTTGATTAGTCAAGCGGTGGCTATTATCCGCAATGGCGGCATTGTGGTTTATCCAACAGATTCGGGTTATGCACTAGGCTGTCAGCTTGAAAACAAACAAGCGCTAGAGCGTATTTGCAAAATTCGTCGAATTGATGACAAGCACAACTTTACTCTTTTATGCCGTGACCTTTCTGAGTTATCGCTATATGCAAGAGTGGATAACGTCGCTTTCCGCTTGCTTAAAGCACACACGCCAGGCGCTTATACTTTCATTTTCAAAGCAACGAAAGAAGTGCCAAAACGTTTAATGAATGCCAAACGTAAAACGATAGGTATTCGTGTGCCAGATAATAAAATTGCTCTAGACCTGCTAGAAGCAATGGGTGAACCTTTGATGTCTACGTCATTGATTCTTCCAGGAAATGAAACGACAGAATCAGATCCTGAAGAGATCCGTGACAGCCTAGAGCATGCGGTTGATGTGATCCTTAATGGCGGTTATCTGGGTGAGCAACCAACGACTGTAATTGACTTCAGTGATGATGATGCTGTTGTTCTGCGCCATGGTGCTGGCGACCCGACACCGTTCGAATAAACGATAACAAAGTCGGTATAACGCAAATAACAGATGATTTTTTGACTGGTATTTGCGATAATCTGCGACCGCGATTTTTATCGCAACAAAATTCATTCGACGTCTGTGAAGACGACAATTAGGTAGAATTAGTAAATGAGCGAAAAATTACAGAAGGTTCTAGCGCGTGCCGGTCATGGCTCTCGTCGTGAACTTGAGACCTTAATTAAAACAGGTCGTGTTAGTGTTAATGGTCAAGTTGCAAAACTAGGTGAGCGTCTTGAAGACGAAAGTGCAATCATTCGTATTGATGGCCACGTAGTTTCAGGCAAAGCTTCAGAAGAAGTGGTTTGTCGTGTACTTGCGTATTACAAACCTGAAGGTGAGCTATGTACTCGTCACGACCCTGAAGGTCGTCGTACAGTATTCGACCGCTTGCCTAAGATTCGCGGTTCGCGTTGGATTTCTGTTGGTCGTCTAGATGCGAACACATCAGGTCTTTTGCTTTTCACTACTGATGGTGAGTTAGCAAACCGTCTAATGCACCCAAGTCGCCAAGTTGAACGTGAATACCTAGTTCGCGTATTTGGTGAAGTTACTGAGCAGAAAGTTAAAAACGTTACTCGCGGCGTAAAACTTGAAGACGGCATGGCTCGTTTTGAAGATGTTGTTTACGCTGGTGGTGAAGGTATGAACCATACTTTCTACGTAGCGATTAACGAAGGTCGTAACCGTGAAGTTCGTCGTCTTTGGGAATCACAGGAAACAACAGTAAGCCGCCTGAAGCGTGTTCGTTACGGTGATATCTACCTAGACAAAAAACTGCCTCGTGGCGGTTGGAAAGAACTTGATCTACAAGAAGTTAACTACTTGCGTCAACTAGTAGAGATGAATCCTGAAAAGGAAACCATGCTCGATCTTGACCCTGCAAACACTTCTCGTAAACGTGAACGTTCTCGTAGCCAAAAAATTCGTCGCGCAGTTAAGCGTCACGAAGAGCGTGCAAATGCTCCAAAAGGCCGCAGTAACCAAACTAAACGTAAGAAGCCAGCAACTCGCGGCACTACAACTCCTGATTCAGGTCGTAGCGCTCCAGCGGCAAGCAAAGGTAAACCTCAGGCTAACAAGAGTAAGCCTAAGATGAATAACGGACGTCCTGCGAAACCGGCTAAGCCAAGAACTCGCATGTAATTTGTTATATCCAAATTGAAAAAAACCTGCTTTAGAGCAGGTTTTTTTATGTCTTTTTTTTGGTAAACGAAGCGCAAGTGCTTGAAGCGTTTTGACTAGGTTCGTTGCATCGTTTGGAGTCGTTGACTCATTTTGTCGATAATCACTTTAGCCAAAAGCTAAAAATAGTTAAGTGACTTTCAAGTGATTCGAAAAGTTGTCACCTTTTGCCATACGGTCGTACAAAATGACATTAACCGCCGCAGCAAGGTTCATGCAGCCATTTGTAGGAACGTAAATGGTTTCACGGCAGAAATCCGTGATCTCTTTTTTCAAAGTACCATCTTCAGGACCAAAAATATAAAAAGCACGAGGTGGGTGCTTATAGTCTGGTAGTGGCTTCGCGCCTTCAATCAAGTCAACTGCAACGGGTACACAGCCAACAGGAATAATGTCTTTTAGATCTTCAACGCCGATTAAAGGTAGCTCAAGGTGCTTTTCTTTAGTGTCAGTATGAAACTGACGAGCGTGATCATAGCGGGTGCCAGTATAAAATACAGAGTTTGCTCCGTAGCAACCCGCTGCTCGCATTACTGAACCCACGTTTTCGGGTGTTTTAGGATTGACTAGTCCAACGCAGGCATAGCCTTTGGATAGAGTATCTGTTTTCGCTTTAGTCATAATTTTGTAGAATTTACTTTCTATAGAGCTTGGCTGTATAAAGTTTAATAGTATAGAACTGGGCTATATAGAGCTTTGCAGGCAAAAAGAAACCAGCTCCATACATAGAGCTGGTTAGAGAAGAGCTTAGTCGCGCTTCCACAGCATGTGACAGAACTTATGTTCTGGATCACGGCTGATAAGCAAACGAGCAAAAACGTCATCAAGTACATCGTCAGTCTCGTTTACAAGGCCGATACGAACTTCAGCATACGTTTCTTTATCGACTTCAAATCCAACGTGTTCTGCCCAATCGTCACCAGTTTCAACCAGTTCAGCTGCGCCACGGTCTTCGAACTGAGCTGTAAATAGAATAACATCAGCTGGTTCTAGGTTATCTGGCGCCATTTCTAAGAAGATGTCGTAAGCAGTGTCGATTGCATCGTCGTAAGAGATTAGTTCAGTCATGTTTGTCCTAGCTTGCGCGGTTCATATATTTGCGTTCAGCTGTGTTTACTACAACTTTGTCGCCAGTTGCAATGTATTCAGGAACTTGAATAGTCAGGCCAGTTGATAGGCGAGCTGGTTTAGTACGAGCAGAAGCAGAAGCACCTTTGATAGAAGGGTCAGTTTCTTCTATAACAAGTTCAACAGAAGTTGGCAGTTCAAGTGTCGCAGCGTTACCATCGATTAGGATAGCGTACATGCCTTGAGTCTCTTCGTTGATGAACAGTAGCTCATCTTCAATCATATCGCTGTTAAAGATGAACTGTGTGTAATCTTCGTTATCCATGAAGATGTACTCGTCGCCGTCAACGTAAGAGAACATAACTGCGCGTTTTGTTACGTCGATAGTCTCAACGATTTCATCTGCCTTGTGGCGAACTTCTGTTTTAACGCCAGTTGCTACATCGTTACCGCGGAAACGGTAAATCTTTTGACCACCGCGGCCACCTGGTGTTGTGATTTCGATATCTTTAACTAGTACTGTCTTGCTGTCTACTGTGATAGCAAAACCTTTTTTAATCTCACTTGCTCTAGGCATTTTGTGTTTGTCCTTATTGGGTCTATCTGACGATTATATCGCGGAGATACTACAAATAGGAATAGCTTGAATCATAAAGTCACCTAAGCGATCATAGTGTCCTGTCCAACTTATCTTGAAAATTGATTGTTCCAGCATGCCTTTACCTGTAATTGACCCAAAGCAGCCGCTTCAACCTGAATTCCAACCTGTAGTAGAAGACCTAAACCGTTTTCTTAAAGGTGGGCTTGGCGCTAATTTACACAGTGTTTATATTTACGGAAGTGTTGCAAATAAAACAGCTAGAGTAGGGCATTCAAACCTTGATGT
>NZ_JAKJSW010000076.1:0-18782 GCF_050337375.1 Vibrio makurazakiensis
GTTAAAAAATGTGGCCACATGGGCGGCAAAGTACTGGTTCCAACACAAGAAGCCGTTCAAAAACTGGTAGCGGCTCGACTTGCTGCCGACGTGGCCGGCACGACAACGTTGGTGATTGCTCGTACTGATGCAAACGCAGCTGACTTGCTGACTTCTGATTGCGACCCATACGATAGTGATTTTATTCAAGGTGAGCGTACTGCTGAAGGCTTCTACAAAGTTGATGCTGGCATCGACCAGGCTATCTCGCGTGGCTTAGCTTATGCACCTTATGCTGATTTAATTTGGTGTGAAACAGCGACACCATGTCTTGAAGAAGCGCGTAAATTCGCTGAAGCGATTCATGCTAAATACCCAGATCAGCTTTTAGCTTATAATTGTTCGCCATCGTTCAACTGGGAGAAAAATCTAGACCAAGAAACGATTGCTAAGTTCCAACAAGAGCTTGCAGATATGGGCTATAAATACCAATTCATCACATTAGCTGGCATTCATAACATGTGGTACAACATGTTTGAATTAGCTCATGCTTATGCTCAAGGTGAGGGTATGCGTCACTATGTTGAGAAAGTTCAACGTCCTGAATTTGAAGCCGCAGAAAAAGGCTACACATTCGTTGCACACCAACAAGAAGTGGGTACTGGTTACTTTGACCGTATGACGAATACGATTCAAGGCGGTAACTCGTCAGTGACTGCGCTAACAGGGTCTACGGAAGAAGAGCAGTTCTCTTAAGAAGTAAATCAACGAACTACAAAGAATCAGTTTTCCCTTAACTGTGTTTATAACAAAAAAGATAATCAATCCATTTAGAGCGGCCTTCGAGCCGCTCATTTTTTATGGAATATCTAACGATACTGATATATCAAATTGCCGTGTTCTTACCTATATCTATTTCTTACTATTACGAGCATAAATAAGCCGATAAGAGCCGAAATCGGTAAGCTTCCCCCTGAGCTCCCCGAGCCTAGAGAGCCTGAGTCAGAACCCTCTGAACTAGGTTGGTTGCTCTCTGGAACGCTTGGGGGAATCTCCGGTTCGACGTAATTATGGACAATAATACCTCCTGGATCGACGATGCTTTTATTTGCGATGCCATCATCATCATTTGGACCACCATCCTCTATCGTGATTTTTAGACACCAATCCCCGGCTTGCAATGTGCGAGGTGTGATCCCATCTACTTCTAGATAATCCTCACTTGATGGTGGTGGGCAGTATCCATCATATCCAACAGCACCTGAAATATAGTTATTTTCATCTTCAACAAAAACCACCCACCCTAAGTCGGGTTTGTATTTTGTGTATTGACCATCTTCGAGCATTGGTTCACGAAGTGGGATAACGAGGCTAGTTGACTGCCCTTCTGTTTTCAGCTGGTGAATTTCAAAATCAAAAATGCCACCAACATTAACCCCGTCAGGTTGGGGAACTTCTAGAACCTCTAGATCTTCAGTATTTAATAGAGGACCTGAGTTACCTTGAGATTTTGCTGAATTACCCAGTTTTAGTTGGGTTCCAGTCATAGATTCCATTGTATATCTAGTGTCATCACCGACGTCTTGTGACATTTGGTTTTTTGCCGCTTCACTATGGTCTAAGTAATCTGGAATACCATCTTGGTCGGCATCAATCATGCCTTCTTGATCATCATTAATACCATCACCGTCGCTATCTGCATTTGGGTCCATAGACACGTTCTCAGCCATGATATTGATCATCAATGATGCCTTGGTTTGAAACTCACCATCATCTAACAAAACGACGAATGAGTAATCGCCAGCATCTAGTTGAGATGCAGAAAACGTAATAGAGCTATTTTCTGCTGATTGATCAGGAGATAAATGCGCAAGTTCGACGGGTAACTCCCATTCGATTTGTAAGCTATCTTTATTTGGGTCGAAAAAGTCAGCAATAATAGAAACTTGGCTTGTCGATTCAAAGCTTTGTTTAGAATCGCCATCTCCGTCGGAGGATCTAATCGTCATGACCGGAGGTAGGTTCTGTTCTGTAATAACAAATGTTTGTGAGTTTAGCCCACCTAGGTTTAAAGGTAGATCTTCACTACTTAAAGGGTTAAGGGCACCGTTCAACTTAATGGTGAATCGTTCATTACTTTCAGCAATATTGTCACTACAAATATCAAACTCTAGGCTAGATACATTATGTTGAGGTGATAAGGTCACATCAGTAGGAAATGAGTTATTTTGTGAATCTGAACAACGGGTTAGGGCGTAGTCCTCACCATATGTCGCGGTATCTTCTAATGGTTGGTTGACTAAAGAAATTGAGATCTCACACTCGTTATTATGACAAGGTAGCTTTCCGTTAAGTGCTACTTCCAAGGAAACTTGGTTACCTTCTGTTGTTGCAACTTTTTCAGCAAGTTCAATCGTTGGATAGATATCAATTACCTGAGTGGCAAACGATTCATTTCCAGATGGATCTTTAGCTGTATATGAATATACATATCGCCCTGGACGTAAATGCAAAACAGCGCCTGTTTTTGGTACATCACTCGTTACGCCTTGAACCGTTACTTCTTGCCCACCTTCGTCAACGGCGACTAGTGTCTTCGCAATAACCATTGTGTACATTGAGTTAGCATTGATTTGAATATGATAGTCATTGTTAACGTCGTCGAATATTGGTGGAAACTCATCGGCATTAGGGTTTGTGCCACCGTTAAATTCGCATAAGTTATCACAGCCGTCTTGATCTGGGTCTGATGTAGCATCATCTGGGTCATTTGGATTAAGTCCGTGACCTATTTCCCATTGATCTCTAAGACCATCATTATCCCCATCTTGCATTACATCAATGGTAAATGTCTGTGTAGGTAGTGTATTGCTAAGGCCATCTTCTAATGAAAAGCTAAATGTATCTGTCGTCGAAATTCCACCGTGATGTTGATAGGTAAGTGCGCCGTTAGTTATGTCTTCTTGTGTCCAGGTCATGCCTGAAGAAAGTGCACTTGAATTAAGTAGCAAGCTTCCTTCTTGAGGAGAAGATAAGAGTGTATATAGAAGACCGAAAGCAGGCGTGTACTCATCAACGGCTGTCAGTTGTAAGCTGAAGGCGTCGTTAGGTTCGATGGATGGGGTTGCATCGGTATTTAGTGTTGGAGCTGCAGTGTCGATCGTAAATGGTGTCAATTCAACGCCAGGAACGACAATTCCAGAAGCTTCAATAAAGTTCGCTGTGCAAGAGTAGATACCATCATTAAAACTAGTGCCTGAAGGCGCTAGTGAATAAGTATGAGTGCCACTAGTTGGAACGGACACTTGGTGATTACAATCACCAGTAAAATGTATGTCACCAGCACTTGATGTAAAGATCGCTAATGATGGAGTTACATCTGTTGAGTATTGTTCGACAGGTGTTACTTCTCTTAATTCAGGGAACTGAATGACACTGCCAGTTCCATTTGTAATGTGGCCTGACATTGTTTGGCCTACACCGAGAGTGAAACCCCAGCCACCCAAAATTTGGAGATTGTAAACTGTATTTGGGGTGGTTACTTCCCCGTCCTTGATATAAGCACTTACAACGAACTGAGCATTGGTTCCGTTTTCTATTGCGATGTTTCTATTAACGGGAAGGGTAAAAATTAATTCACTGATGAAATCATCTGATGGCTTTGTATTTCCGTCAGTAGAAATGATTTTACCTCCGAACTCGCTCCCATCAGGTGTTTCTAGGGTGAATTTAAGTTGGTTTAACTCTGCGCTGTTATTCGTACTATAAATACGAACTTCTGCAATCGTGAGGTCGACACCGTCACTAGGGTCATCATTGACGACAAAATCGAAGATTTCTATGCGTTCTGCTGCTGAATCAGCAGAAAGAGGTATGCCAATGGGCTCCTGAACCTTAGGACCAGCAGTTAAAGAGTTCGAGTTATTAATGTCGATGTTAACTTGTTGAAGCTCTGGTACTGCATTTGTTAACCCGAACTTGTCTGTTAATGCTAAATAAATGTCATAGTTTGTATGGTATCGAAGGCCGCCAAATATATAAGTAGTATCAACTAACTTTTCCACATCAAATGTAGTGCTTATTTCTGCGGCGTTACCATGACCATCTACCCCTGATATAACTTGTTCTACGGTTGGGCTTGGAGCTGATTTAGGTAAAGCGATAATGCTGATAGTCGCACTTTTAGAGGCATTGACGACTACATCAATAGCATTTTTTTCATCACTACGAATCTGAGTTGTCAATGTATTGAAATTAGGTATTGCACCATCAATTTCAAACTCAGGGAGTGAAATGAGGTTACTCAGGTTCCCGAAATTGTCTTCTAATTGGATAGTACAGTTATTGTAAATACCATCAGAGAATGAAGAACCATCGGTTTGAGTTAGGGTTAGTTGATTGATCCCTTCTGAAGCTAACGAACTATGCTTAATTGCACAGTCACCAGTCATTGAAAATACACCTTTTTTACTGGTCTTAATGCGAATGTTCGGTTCTGAAATTGCGGTGAAGTCAGGAACGGTCGATATTAAGCCGAGCGTCGGCTCAACGGTATCTACGATGACGTTTGATAGTGTTTCTGGGCGAGAAAATTTTTGGGTAGTCGGTAGAGAGGTCTTTGGATAGGAAAGCAAATATGCCCCACCAGATAGCGTGACTTGCCCTTGGTGGTAAATACCATCACTATCTTGATCCCCGCTTTGCAATTTATATTCAAAAGTTAACCGGTTGGTTCCTCCAACTGAAGATAGAGTTGCTTTCTTGTGTGAGCTTCCGATGACAATGGGAATATAAATATCTTCGCGTCGGCCGTAGGCGAACATTGGTTCAGAATAAAGCACTTCAAACTTAATCACTTCATCTTTGCTGTAATAACCAGAGCTCGGAGTTGTATAGCCGTCAATGGTAACGGGATCTGCAAATGCAAGAGTGGAGTACAGCCCCAGTCCCATAATCAAAAAGCGTTTGGTTGTGTGTATGCAAAGTTTTATCGTATTTGACAACATATTGTGACCCTCCCGTTACTTAACAGAATGTTATTTTGTTTGCTGGTAATGTTACCAGTATGTTGTTCTGTGGTAAATGATATTTGTATTAAATAGATGTTTGGGTTAGATGAATAGCTGTTGGGTGGTAGGGAGCGATATGACTGGGTATTATTAAAAAAGGAGCTTAGATTGAATTCTAGGCTCCTTCTGGTTTAGTAAGATTTTGAAATTTAATAGAAGTCTAATTAATCTCTATTGCTTCAGGTTCAGCTTCTTCTTGAAGCTCTAGTAAATTAATCGCAATAGAAACAAAATCGCTGTCTGTGATAATACCTACTAGCTGGCCTTTATTGACAACAGGTAGACATCCGACTTTGTGTTTTTGCATATATATAGCGCTTTCTTTTAATCCCGCTTGAGGGGCTACTGTCATTAACCCCGTTTTCATTACTTCGAATAGCGGTGTATTAAGAGTAAAAGATTGGTTTTCAGGGATGTGCTGCAAACTGGATTCTTGTGCTGCTAAAACATCACGTTGAGATACCATGCCAAGTAGATGTTTGTTTGCATCTACAATCGGTACATGGCGAATATCGAGCGCATCCATAGTACTTTTTGCGTCAGCTAATTTGTGTGAACGTAACAAGGTATGAGGGTTACGAGTCATCATGTCTTCAACTTTGATCATCACGACCTCCGCTAATCATTAAGGGGTACTTAAACTATAGTTTCTTCCTCTATAAATATCTGAGAGCTAACTCATTATTAAGTTAGGTTTATGCAATTAATGCCTCAGATTTTGTAAGCAATTTTATCGTTGTTTTTTACGCCTATTTACAATAATCCGACCTTTCAAACCTTGCTATTGAGTGGTGTACGCCTATACTAGCCCACTGCGAAAAATTTACTCGCGTCATATTCTTTACCAACGAGACAGACCAGAACCATGCAAGTTTCAGATTTTCATTTTGAACTACCCGATGAGCTTATAGCTCGCTACCCTCAAGAGGAACGTACCGCTAGCCGATTGCTGCAATTAGACGGTAATACAGGCGCGATTACGGACGGTTCTTTTAAGAACGTATTAGATTTAGTTCAGCCTGGTGACTTGGTTGTGTTTAACAACACTCGAGTGATCCCTGCTCGCTTGTTCGGTCGTAAAGAATCTGGCGGTAAGCTTGAAGTGCTTGTTGAGCGTATGATTGATGAGAAGAGTATTCTTGCTCACGTTCGTTGTTCAAAATCTCCAAAACCAGGAAACAAACTTTTTCTTGGTGAAAATGATGAGTTTGAAGCTGAAATGGTTGCACGTCATGATGCGCTGTTTGAGATTCGCTTCACTTCAGACGAGAGTGTTCTAAACATTTTAAATGAAGTGGGTCATATGCCGCTTCCTCCGTACATTGATCGTCCAGATGAAGATGCGGATAAAGAACGCTACCAAACGGTTTATAACGAAAAGCCGGGTGCAGTAGCTGCTCCTACTGCGGGTCTTCACTTTGATGACCAGTTAATGGTTGACATAAAAGCAAAAGGTGTCGATTTTGCTTACGTTACTCTTCACGTTGGCGCTGGTACTTTTCAGCCAGTGAAAGTAGACAATATTAATGATCACCACATGCATGCGGAATACGTAGAAGTGCCACAAGAGGTTGTTGACGCTGTTGCAGCAACGAAAGCTCGCGGTGGCCGTATTATTGCTGTGGGTACGACTTCTGTTCGTTCATTAGAAAGCGCTGCACAAGATGCTATTAAGAATGGCACTGAACTTGTTCCTTTCTTCGGCGACACTGAAATATTTATCTTCCCTGGTTATGAATACCAGCTGGTGGATTGCCTGATCACCAATTTCCACCTACCAGAATCAACGTTGATTATGTTAGTGAGCGCGTTTGCAGGCTACGAGTATGTGATGAACGCGTATGATCATGCAGTGAAAAATGAATACCGCTTCTTTAGCTACGGCGACGCGATGTTCATCAATAAGAAAACAGCATAGCTTTATCATTGCTTAGAGCTTTTAGAGCTCAAATATAGCAGGCTACTTGGCTACAGAGTTTACTCGCCAGGTTTATGAATTTACGGGTGCTAGCAGTAGGCTAGGAGTCTGGTAGGTTATCTGCCAAATCTCTCGCAGGGAATCCGCGACCGCTCCTCAGAGAGCCTTAAGACTTTAAGGCTCTGAATTAATAGTCAGATTGTTTCTCTGGCGCATTGGAGGTTTCGTGAAATTAAAATACGAACTTAAAAAAACAAATAGTGGCGCTCGTCGTGGTCAACTTCAATTTGAACGTGGCACGGTTGAGACACCAGCATTCATGCCTGTAGGTACTTACGGTACTGTAAAAGGTATGACACCTGAAGAAGTTAAAGATACAGGCGCTGAGATCCTACTAGGTAACACATTCCACCTATGGCTACGCCCTGGTCAAGAAATCATGAAGC
Organism: Vibrio makurazakiensis; assembly: GCF_050337375.1. Classification (NCBI taxonomy): domain Bacteria; kingdom Pseudomonadati; phylum Pseudomonadota; class Gammaproteobacteria; order Vibrionales; family Vibrionaceae; genus Vibrio; species Vibrio makurazakiensis. Next base: position 7,413 of record NZ_JAKJSW010000076.1, read on the forward strand.
TGCATGGAGACTTGCACGATTTTATGAACTGGCAAGGTCCTATCCTGACCGATTCAGGTGGCTTCCAAGTATTCAGCTTAGGTGCAACGCGTAAAATCACTGAAGAGGGTGTACATTTCCGTAACCCAGTAAACGGTGACAAGATTTTCATGGATGCAGAAAAGTCGATGGAAATCCAAAAGGATCTAGGTTCAGACATCGTAATGATTTTCGATGAATGTACGCCTTACCCTGCGACTCACAAAGAAGCAAAAGACTCAATGGAGATGTCTCTTCGTTGGGCTCAGCGTTCACGTAACCACTTCGATAAGCAAGAAAACCCTAACTCACTGTTCGGTATCGTTCAGGGTGGTGTTTATGAAGATCTTCGTGATGTATCGGTTAAAGGCCTAACTGAAATTGGCTTTGACGGTTACGCAGTTGGTGGCCTAGCAGTAGGTGAACCAAAAGAAGACATGCACCGTATTCTTGAGCATACATGTCCTCAACTTCCTGAAGATAAGCCTCGCTACCTTATGGGTGTAGGTAAACCTGAAGACTTGGTTGAAGGTGTTCGTCGTGGTATCGACATGTTTGACTGTGTAATGCCAACGCGAAATGCTCGTAATGGACACCTGTTTGTGACTGAAGGTGTGATCAAGATCCGTAATGCGAAGCATAAAACGGATACAACACCACTAGATTCAGATTGTGACTGTTACACTTGTAAGCACTACAGCAAGTCGTACTTACACCATTTGGATCGCTGTAATGAAATCCTAGGTGCGCGACTAAACACTATTCACAACCTACGTTTCTACCAACGAGTGATGTCAGACATTCGTCAATCTATTGATGAAGATCGTTTTGAAGAGTTCGTTGCTGAGTTCTACGCAAGAATGGGACGTGAAGTTCCACCGTTAGGTAAAGAATCTTAGTATTTCTTTTGCGAGCCCTATCTCTATTCCCAGAGTTAGGGCTTGAAAATAAAGGGATGCAACCCAATTAGACAAACAATTACTAAAATATAAATAGAGGATGTTTTAAATGTTTATTTCTCAAGCTCACGCAGCAGCAGAAGGTGCACCAGCAGGCGGCGGTTTCGAAATGCTTATCATGCTAGGTATGTTCGCTGTGATCTTCTACTTCATGATCTACCGTCCACAAGCTAAACGCGTAAAAGAGCATAAGAACCTTATGTCTTCTATGGGCAAAGGCGATGAAGTTCTAACAAGCGGCGGTCTAATCGGTAAGATTACTAAGATCTCTGAAGAAAACGACTACGTTTCAATTGAGCTTAACGCTAACAATGAAGTTGTAATCAAAAAAGACTTCGTAACAGCAGTGCTACCAAAAGGCACTCTGAAATCTCTATAAACAGCTAGAGGATCCTCGCTGTGCTAAACCGTTATCCGTTATGGAAGTATTTGATGGTGGTGTTTACCATCGCTATCGCAGCGCTTTACGCTCTTCCAAATATATACGGTGAAGATCCAGCAGTTCAAGTTACAGGGGCGCGAGGCGCCTCTGTAGATATGTCTACGCTGGATGCTGTCACCAACGCTCTTGAAGCAGAGAGCCTTTCTACTAAATCCGTTGCTCTAGAAAACGGTACCATTCTTGTTCGCTTTAACGATACAGATTCACAAATTAGTGCTCGTGATATTATCACCGAAGCATTAGATGAAGATGTGATTGTTGCTCTAAACCTTGCGGCTTCTACTCCTAACTGGCTTGAATCTATTGGTGCTGCACCAATGAAGCTTGGTCTTGATCTACGTGGTGGTGTTCACTTCTTAATGGAAGTAGACATGGACGCTGCGATGCAAAAGCTTGTTGGACAGCAAGAAGAAGCTTTCCGTAGTGAACTTCGCGAAGAGAAAATTCGTTATCGTGCAATTCGCCCTTCTGGTAAAGAAGCGGTTGAAGTTCTATTGCGTAACGAAGAGCAGTTAGCTGCTGCTAAAGCGCTACTGAGATCTAAGCACCAAGATATGACGTTTGTTGATTCTGAATCGAACGGTCGTTTCTCTTTGGTTGCTACATTTACAGAAGCTCGTTTGCAAGAAATTCGCAACTACGCCGTTGAGCAAAACATTACTATCCTACGTAACCGTGTTAACGAACTTGGTGTTGCAGAACCTTTGGTTCAACGTCAAGGTTCTAGCCGTATTGTAGTTGAACTTCCAGGTGTTCAAGATACTGCTCGTGCTAAAGAGATCTTAGGTGCAACGGCGACACTTGAATTCCGTGAAGTTGATGACAAAGCTGACCTAGCTGCTGCTGCAAGTGGCCGAGCGCCGGCTGGCAGTGAAATCAAACAAGATCGTGATGGTCGTCCAGTAGTACTTAAGAAACGCGTTATTCTAGGTGGTTCAAGTATTACGGATGCAAGCTCTAGTGTTGATGAATATGGTCGTCCACAAGTTAACATCTCGCTAGATAGCGAAGGTGGTAGCAAGATGTCAGCATTCTCTCGTCAAAATATTGGTAAGCTTATGGCGACGGTATTTGCAGAGTATAAAGACAGTGGCCGCAAAACTCCTGAAGGCAGAGTTATTCTAACTAAGCACGAAGAAGTTATTAACCAAGCGACAATTCAATCAGCTCTTGGTCGTAACTTCCGTATTACGGGAATCGACTCTACTGCTGAAGCACATAACCTTGCACTTCTTCTACGTGCTGGTGCTCTAATTGCACCTATCTCTATTGTTGAAGAACGTACGATTGGTCCATCTATGGGTCAGCAAAACATCGATATGGGTATCATGGCGATGGTGTGGGGTATGGCTGCGGTAATGCTATTTACGCTGCTTTACTACCGTCGTTTTGGCTTGATTGCTAACGTTGCACTCATGGCGAACCTTGTATTGATTATTGGTGTTATGTCGATGATCCCAGGTGCTACGATGACGCTACCAGGTATTGCCGGTATTGTATTAACAGTTGGTATGGCGGTTGATGCGAACGTACTGATTTTTGAGCGGATACGTGAAGAGCTGCGTGATGGGCGTAACCCTCAACAAGCGATTCACCAAGGTTATGCGAACGCATTTAGCACCATCGCTGATGCGAACATCACAACCTTACTTACAGCAATTATTCTTTTCGCTGTGGGTACTGGCGCAATCAAGGGCTTCGCGGTAACACTGTCTATCGGTATTATCACTTCTATGTTTACTGCTATTGTAGGTACACGTTGTATCGTGAACCTGATGTATGGTGGAAAACGCGTTAAGAAATTGTCGATCTAAGGCTGGAATTAGTTATGTTTCAAATAATGAAAGCGGACAAACTGATCGACTTTATGCGTTGGTCAAAAGTTGCCTTTGTTCTTTCTATTTTAATGATTGGTACAGCCATCTTTACCTTAACAACGAAATCGTTGAATTGGGGTCTAGACTTTACTGGCGGTACACTTATCGAAGTTGGTTTTGAGCACCCAGCAAACCTTCAAGATATTCGTAATTCATTAGAAGCTGAAGGCTTTGGTGATGCAACGGTACAGAACTTTGGTTCTGCTCGTGAGGTGATGGTTCGTCTTCGTCCTCGTGAGGGTGTTGCTGGTGAAACGCTAGGTAACCAAATACTATCTGCAATTAAAGATGGTACTGGTGAACAAGTTGAAATGCGCCGTATTGAGTTCGTTGGTCCTAACGTGGGTGACGAACTAACTGAAGCTGGTGGCCTTGCAATCCTAGTATCACTTATCTGTATCTTGATTTACGTGTCAGTACGTTTTGAATGGCGTTTAGCAGCTGGTGCGGTATTAGCACTTGCACACGACGTGATCATTACACTGGGCGTGTTCTCGCTTATGCAAATTGAGGTGGATTTAACTATCGTGGCAGCATTGCTGACGGTGGTCGGTTACTCCCTCAATGATACCATAGTGGTATTTGACCGTATTCGTGAAAACTTCCGTAAGATGCGTAAAGGTGAAGCGTCTGAAGTAATGAACAATTCGATTACTCAAACACTGAGCCGTACTTTGATCACTTCAGGTACGACGCTGTTTGTAGTTATTGCTTTGTTTGTTCAAGGTGGTGCTATGATCCACGGTTTCGCTACAGCGCTTCTACTAGGTATTACTGTTGGTACTTATTCTTCTATCTACGTTGCTTCTGCACTAGCGATGAAGTTAGGTATTACACGTGAGCACCTAATGCCTCCTCAAATTGAGAAAGAAGGCGAAGAGCTAGACGAGATGCCATAAGACAGAGTCTTAATCTCGAAAGTTTGAATAAAAGCCGCTAGGAAACTAGCGGTTTTTTTATATCTGTTTTTTTGTTTGTACTACAGAGATACAGAGATACAGAGATACAGAGATACAGAGATACAGAGACGGTGCTTTAAGTCCCTTTCGCCACAGCTAGTAACTTACCTATTTGATATATAGCGGGTATAAAAAAGCCCCGCTCGAAAGCAGGGCTAGATAATTTTTGGCGTAATGGTTAATTACTTAAGCATACCTTCGTTCGAATTTTCACGAACTTGTTTAAGGATAGCTTTAACACCGCGTGCACTTGAAGCAACTAGGTTACCAGACTTCATGTACTCAGTACCGCCAGCGAAATCTGTAAGGATAGCGCCAGATTCACGAGCGATTAGGTCGCCAGCTGCCATATCCCAAGGCTTAAGGCCAAGTTCTAGGTAGCCATCAACACGGCCTGCTGCTAGGTAACAAAGGTCAAGAGCTGGAGAGCCAGTACGACGGAAGTCAGCGCAGTCAACGAATAGAGCAGAGATGATCTTCATGAAAGATTCTGAGTGCTGCTTTTGGTTGAATGGGAAACCTGTAGCTAAAACGCTACCTTGAAGATCTTTAAGTTGAGTAACACGCATACGAGCGTTGTTAAGCTGAGCGCCAGCACCACGTTGAGCTGTGAATAGCTCGTTTAGCATTGGGTCATATACACAAGCTACTTCAGTACGACCGTTCATACGAACAGCAATAGAAACAGCAAAGTGTGGGAAGCCTTTTACGAAGTTGTTGGTGCCATCTAGTGGGTCAACAATCCATTGAACATCTGAGTCTTTACCTTCAGTAAGACCGCTTTCTTCTGCAATAATGCTGTGCTCTGGGTATGAACTCTTGATTGTCTCAATAATCATGTACTCAGCTTCGTTAGCAATGTTAGTAACGAAGTCATTAGTACCTTTTTGAGTTGTTTCAATTTTATCAACAGTTTCTAGCGATTTAGCAATATGGTTGCCAGCTTTACGCGCAGCGCGTATCGCAATGTTTAGCATTGGATGCATATGGTTTTTCCCACAAGATGTTAAAGAACAGTTTAAAGCGGCGGCGAGTATACCAAACTTTTTAAGAAAAGGAAGTGGTTATTTTTTGCACTTTCGATTTCACATAACGCTAAGGGTCTGACCATTTTACTTAGTGATGTGGTAATATCTCGCGGTTATTTTTTTAGTGGTGTCATTAAGCATGTTAGATAATGTGAAAGTTGTTCTTGTTGGAACGTCTCATTCTGGAAATATTGGTTCAGCAGCCCGTGCTATGAAGGTTATGGGATTAAGCCAATTGGTTTTAGTTGATCCTCAGTGTGAAGTAGATGAACAGACAAGGGCTTTGGCTGCTGGTGCTGGTGATATCGCTGATAACGCGACAATCGTATCAACTTTAGAAGAGGCCGTTTCTGATTGTGGTTTGGTGGTTGGTTCTAGTGCTCGTTCGAGAACATTAGAGTGGCCGATGCTAGAGCCTCGCGAGTGTGGTGAAAAGTTTGCTATTGAAGGTCAGAAACACCCAGTAGCCTTGATTTTTGGTCGTGAAAGAACAGGACTAACCAACGATGAACTTCAGAAGTGTCATTTTCATGTTTGCATTCCTGCAAACCCTGAATATAGCTCTTTGAACCTAGCAATGGCTGTACAGACGCTTAGCTACGAAGTGAGAGTTGCTCACTTAAATCAAGTTGCTAGTCAGTACCCGCCTCAAGAAGCGGACGCGTACCCACGTCATAAAGAACTAGAAATGTTCTATACGCACCTTGAAAAAGTGATCATTGATACCCAATTTATTTCTCAGGATAAGCCAGGTCAGGTAATGAATAAGCTACGTCGCTTGTTTAGCCGAGCTCGACCTGAGCAGCAAGAAATCAACACTCTTAGAGGTATTTTGACTTCTATTGAAAAGCTTAAAAGCGATAAATAGAATCCATACTGAAGTTAGGGATGAATACCTGACTAATTTAGTCAAATAAATACTTGACCATTTTTGTCAGGTATGGAAAAATTCTAACCACATAAACAATGTGGATTCGGTGTGATATGAAACTTACATCTAAAGGAAGATATGCGGTCACAGCCATGCTAGATGTGGCACTGCATTCGCAAAAAACACCTGTACCTCTGGCTGATATCTCGGAGCGACAAGGTATTTCATTATCTTATTTAGAACAGCTTTTCTCTAAACTGCGTAAAGCGGGTTTAGTGGCAAGTGTTCGTGGTCCTGGTGGCGGTTACCGTTTAGGTGCTGAAGCTGGTGACATTGCGGTAGGAACTGTTATCGCCGCTGTTGATGAATCGGTTGATGCAACTAAATGCCACGGTCGTGGTAACTGCCAAGGTGGCAGCCGTTGCTTAACTCATACGCTTTGGCATGACTTAAGTGACCGTATTAGCGGATTCTTGAACAACATTACGCTCGGTGAGCTAATGAAAGATAACCAAGTTTTAGAAATTTCTGACCGTCAGGATATCGATCTTGCGGTTAATCATGGTTTTACACAAAAAAATACAAGCACTACAACGATTAGTGCAGCACCTCAGGGTGTTAATGTCCGCTCTTAGCGGTCAGCCTTTACATTGGAGTAGAAAATGAAACTGCCTATTTACTTTGACTATTCAGCTACTTGTCCAGTTGATCCTCGCGTTGCTGAAAAAATGGTTCAGTGCATGACGATGGATGGCAACTTCGGTAACCCTGCATCTCGTTCACACCGTTACGGTTGGCAGGCAGAAGAGTCAGTAGATAATGCACGTGAGCAAATCGCTGATTTATTAAATGCTGATCCACGTGAAATTGTATTTACATCTGGCGCTACAGAGTCAGATAACCTAGCGATTAAAGGCGCTGCGCATTTCTACGGTAAAAAAGGTAAGCACATCATTACCTGCAAAACCGAGCATAAAGCAGTACTTGATCCTTGCCGCCAACTTGAGCGTGAAGGTTATGAAGTTACGTACCTTGAGCCAGAATCAAACGGCATTATCGATCTAAACAAACTGCAAGACGCAATGCGCGACGATACAGTGCTTGTTTCTATCATGCACGTGAACAACGAGATTGGCGTAATTCAAGACATCACTTCAATTGGTGAAATGTGTCGTGAACGTAAAATTGTGTTCCATGTAGATGCTGCACAGTCTGCAGGTAAAATACCTCTAGACGTTAAAGAAATGAAAGTAGACCTAATTTCACTTTCTGCTCATAAAGTATATGGCCCTAAAGGTATTGGTGCACTTTACGTAAGCCGTAAGCCTCGTATCCGCCTTGAAGCACAAATGCACGGTGGTGGTCATGAGCGTGGTTTCCGTTCTGGTACTCTAGCGACTCACCAAATTGTAGGTATGGGCGAAGCATTTGCTATTGCTAAGCAAGACATGCAAAAAGATTTCGAACACGCTAAAGCATTGCGTGAACGCCTACTTAACGGTGTTATCGATCTTGAAGCTGTTACTGTAAATGGAGACCTAGAGCAACGTGTACCTCATAACTTGAACGTAAGTTTTGCTTTCGTTGAAGGTGAGTCACTGCTTATGTCTCTGAAAGACCTTGCAGTATCTTCTGGTTCTGCATGTACTTCTGCAAGCTTAGAGCCTTCATACGTTCTACGTGCACTTGGTCTTAACGACGAACTAGCGCACAGCTCAGTAAGATTTTCATTCGGTCGTTTCACAACGGAAGAAGAAGTGGACTACGCAATCGCACAGATTCGTGTAGCAGTAAACAAATTACGCGACATGTCTCCTCTATGGGATATGTATAAAGAAGGGATTGATCTGGACACCGTTGAGTGGGCTCATCATTAATCTCAAGGATATAGAGGATTCGAGGTAACAATTATGGCTTATAGCGAAAAAGTAATCGATCATTACGAAAACCCACGTAACGTAGGTTCGTTTGATAAAGAAGATCCAAGTGTAGGTAGCGGCATGGTTGGCGCTCCAGCTTGTGGCGATGTAATGAAGCTGCAAATTAAGGTAACACCAGAAGGTATTATCGAAGATGCAAAATTCAAAACTTACGGTTGTGGTAGCGCAATCGCTTCTAGCTCATTAGTTACTGAGTGGGTTAAAGGTAAGAGTATTGATGAAGCAGCAGCAATCAAAAACTCTGAAATTGCAGAAGAGCTAGAGTTGCCACCAGTGAAAGTTCACTGTTCAATTCTTGCAGAAGATGCAATTAAAGCAGCTGTAGCGGATTACAAGAAAAAGCGTTAATCCGATTAGCTAAGCACAGTAATATAAGGGAGCGTCATCGCTCCCTCCTGAGTTCTACTTAATATATAAAAACAAGGTTGTAGTATGGCCATCACCATGACAGATACGGCGGCTAGCCGAGTTCAATCATTCTTAGATAACCGTGGTAAAGGTATCGGGTTACGCTTAGCAGTGAAAACGACTGGCTGTTCGGGTATGGCGTATGTACTTGAGTTTGTTGATGAATTGAACGAAGAAGATGAAGTATTTGAGCACTCAGGTGTTAAGGTCATCATTGATCCAAAAAGCTTAGTGTACCTTGATGGTACTGAGTTAGATTATGTGAAAGAAGGCCTAAATGAAGGTTTTGAATTCAACAACCCGAACGCGAAAGGTGAGTGTGGTTGTGGTGAAAGCTTCAACGTATAACTGACACTGACTAAGTTAATCGATCGCAATTAGGCTCTGTTGGAGCCTACTTTTAGGATTAGTTTTCACATGAATCACTTTGAATTATTTGGGCTACCACTTCAGTTTTCTCTGGATGGTAGCCTTCTTTCTTCTCAATTTAGAGATCTACAGCGCCAATTTCACCCTGATAACTTTGCTACAGCTTCGGAGCGTGACCGTTTATTAGCGGTACAAAAAGCTGCGCAAATCAATGATGCTTATCAGGTGTTAAAAAACCCAATTCAGCGCGCAGAGTACATTTTAGTTCAACACGATGTTGATATTCGTAGCGAACATCAAACCATGCAAGATCCTATGTTCCTTATGGAGCAAATGGAATTGCGAGAAGAACTTGAAGATATAGCCTCTGAATACGATCCAGAAGATGCACTATTTGCATTTGATGGGAAGGTCAGCAAAATGTATAAACAACAACTAAAGGCTGTTGAACAAGAGCTTGCAGATGAAGCGTGGTTAGTTGCGGCTGACGGAGTTAGAAAACTCAAATTTATAGCAAAACTAAAGAATGAAATTGAATTAGTCGAAGATCGATTACTCGGCTAATTTGAGATAACAAGGACCCATCCATGGCATTACTTCAAATTGCAGAACCAGGGCAGAGCGCAGTTCCTCATCAACATAAGCTGGCTGTCGGCATTGATTTGGGTACAACCAACTCGTTAGTGGCTTCAGTGAGAAGCGGAGAAGCGAGCACATTACCTGATGAGCAAGGTCGCAGTATCTTGCCTTCTGTCGTTCATTACACTTCAGAGTCGCATACGACAGGTCACGAAGCTCGCGAAAATGCACAAACTGATCCAAAGAACACCATCATTTCAGTTAAGCGTCTGATTGGACGTTCATTGGCAGATATCCAACAGCGTTATCCTTCTTTGCCTTACCAGTTTGAATCTAGTGATAATGGTCTTCCTGTTATCAAAACGGAACAGGGTACAAAAAACCCAATTCAAGTATCCGCTGACATCTTAAAGTCTCTATCAGAGCGCGCAGAAGCGACGCTAGGTGGTGATTTGTCTGGCGTTGTTATTACTGTCCCAGCGTATTTTGATGATGCACAGCGTGCAGGCACTAAAGATGCGGCTCAGCTAGCTGGTATGCATGTACTACGCCTGTTGAATGAACCAACAGCTGCTGCTATTGCTTACGGCTTAGACTCTGGTCAAGAAGGCGTGATCGCCGTTTATGATTTAGGTGGCGGTACGTTCGATATTTCTATTTTACGCTTATCTAAAGGCGTTTTCGAAGTATTAGCAACGGGCGGTGACTCTGCGTTAGGTGGGGATGATTTTGACCACCTGGTTGCTGAACATTTCTTATCTCAAATTGGTCTCACTGAGCTGACTGCTGAGCAGAATCGAATGCTGTTAGATGCTGCAACTGACGCAAAGATTGCTTTGTCTGACGCTGATAGCACAGATGTTTCTGTATTAGGTTGGAATGGTTCACTAAGCCGCGAAGAGTTTAATGACATCATCAAACCTCTAGTTAAGAAAACTTTGTTGTCTTGTCGCCGTGCGTTGAAAGATGCTGACGTTGATGCAGACGAAGTGCTTGAGGTTGTGATGGTTGGTGGTTCAACTCGCACTCCTCTTGTCCGTGAAATGGTCGGTGACTTCTTGGGTCGCACTCCATTAACTAGCATTAACCCAGATGAAGTCGTTGCGATTGGCGCGTCAATCCAGGCCGATATTCTAGTGGGCAATAAACCTGACGCTGAAATGTTGTTGCTTGATGTAATTCCGCTTTCGTTGGGTATTGAAACCATGGGCGGTTTGGTTGAGAAGATCATTCCACGTAACACTACGATCCCTGTGGCGCGAGCTCAAGAGTTCACGACCTTTAAAGACGGCCAAACCGCAATGACGGTTCATACCGTGCAAGGTGAACGTGAAATGGTCGACGATTGCCGTTCATTAGCTCGCTTTGCATTGAAGGGCATTCCGCCGATGGCAGCAGGTGCTGCGCATATTCGCGTGACTTACCAAGTAGATGCTGATGGTTTGCTTTCTGTTACAGCAATGGAAAAAAGTACCGGTGTCCAAGCTGAAATCCAAGTTAAGCCATCTTACGGTTTAAGTGACAATGAAGTTGCTAATATGCTGAAAGATTCGATGACTTACRCGAAAGAAGATATGCAAGCTCGTGCGCTTGCAGAACAACGCGTAGAAGCGGATCGTGTGATTGAAGGCCTCATTGCTGCAATGCAAGCAGATGGTGATGAGCTACTTTCTGAAGTAGAAAAGCAGCTGTTGGTAAAAGCGATTGAAGCTCTTATTGAGTTGCGTAATGGCGATAGCGCGGATGCTATCGAGCTTGGTATCAAAGATACCGATAAAGCGAGCCAAGATTTTGCCTCTCGCCGTATGGATAAGTCGATTCGAGCTGCATTGTCAGGTCAATCAGTTGACAATATCTGATCGTCAGAGAATATTTAATAGTTAGAGAATAGAAAACATGCCTAAGATTATTGTTTTACCT
>NZ_JAKJSW010000077.1:0-18712 GCF_050337375.1 Vibrio makurazakiensis
GCTTAACGCTTCGCTTAACACCTTTACTCACTATTTTAGAAATAGCTTTCGTTGCGTAAAGAATACCCAAGAACAGAAGTAACTTTAGGAACATTGAAGGCGTATTTTCAAACGCCCATGACTTGAAAGACACCAACCATTCTTCAAATAGACCAAACGCGACATCTACATCTAACACATCAGCGTTAATATCACCGGTCGTCGCTAGAAGTAGTTGTTTGTAGTCTGTTCCGTCAACACCTAACTGCTCCATTAACGCAACGGACGACTGCAGGCTAATTACCGTCATCGCAATACGTTCATTAAAGCGAGTGAGATCCTGATTTAACGTCTCTTTTTCGGCTTCGCTTACATAACCTAATCGCTTCTCAAGCTCTTTCTTCTGCGAATCAATATACAAGATCGCATTAGACAAAAACTCAGCACGAACCGACAAAGCACTTTCTAACTTCTTCGTGGTTTTAGACACATCTAAATTCACCGAGTTAGCAAGTTCTAATGTTCCTGCCAATTGCTCGTAGTAAGTATCCATGATTCCAATGCGGCGCTGAACGGCTAGTTCAAATTTAACCTTGTCTTCGCCTTTTGCATTACGTGCTTCAGTAAGAGCTGATTGAATGTTGCCTGTACTCAGATCTATTAAGCCATCGACGAGTGCTATCTGCTCTAATATCACTGCTTTCAAGCGTTCATCTTCAAGGTTATTAGGTACCTCTAACTTGATTTGATCACGTAACGCTTCATTTTTACGTCGTAACACATCTTCTAAAAAGGAACGTTCACTATCATGAGCTTGAACCAATTGAGTTAGATCATTAGAGAGCTTTGCCTGGTTAGTAACCAGTTTATCCATATCTGCATATGCGCTCAGTGAGAACATTAGCAACAATATACTACTGAACATAAGCTTGAGCTTTGTGTACATGATTCACCTATAAATACTGAGTATTATTAAAACGTAGTGGTTGTTTTAGAGCATTAAATGTAACGGATGATCTGCGACAAATGGTAAGGGCTTCCTATACATGAAGACAGATGGTGTGCCTAACCAAGTATAGTCTTCCATTGAAAAACAAACTTACCAAAGTGCGCCAAAGGCTATGCATTCAGTCTCTTCCTTGAGGATTCCCGCTAGACATCAACGGGAACCAATGATTCACACTATTTTTCAATAGTGGCTATTTAGCTTCTARTGTTAGTAAAACGCTACTTGTGTCTTGTTCAATATCAAAACGACTATCTAATAAGAACACGCGTGATGCATCTACTTGGGCACTTTCGACTAAATAGGCTTTTACTGTCGCGGCACGCTTTTGAGCTAGTTGCCCTAACTCCGCGCTAGACACTTCTTGAGCGTTAAGAGCTAAATTATACATAGCAATATGCCAACGTTTATTTAGCTCTTCTGCTGTCAATTGCTCGCCACTCTCAGTCGATCTTGTCTCTATTTCTTCTTTAAGCTTTTCAGGCTCTGAGCTCTCCGCCATTTTGTATACGGATATCAAAGCTTCAGATAAAGCGCCTTGCGTTGGAGTCGTACTCGCGCTTAGTGGGCTAGGTAATGCTGTAACATCCATATTTGCGAACTTTGCCAATTGAGTATGGAACTGTTGCTCGGCTAATGCCTTACTGTCTGATTGCGCTTCAACCGCCCCATCAACGCTTAGCGTTAGCATAGGACGAGACGCTAATGCCTCCCCTAGCGTAACAAGTTTGTCTTGTTGTTCAGATGTCAGTTCACTTGAACCTGACTCAAAGTCAACGACATTCAATTCTTCATCTGAACCCGCTAATCCGGCAATAAAACTAAATGGAGCAGTCACGGCTTTTTCAATGATATTTACGAGTGTTTTTAGCACTACGCTACCAATGCCAAATTCTGGATCATCTACATCGCCCGTCACTTCAACACCTAGGTCAATCACTCCGTTTCTATCTTGTAGCAGTGCTATTGCAAGCTCTAACGGAAGCGAGGTAGCTAAATCACTTTCACTGGCCTGCCCCAACTGCAGTTGGTCGATAACAATATGATTGGAACCGGTTAACTTGTTCTTTTCTAACTGGTAATTCAACGCTAATGTTAGCTGGCCTTTATCAATGTAATGCCCAGCATATGTTCCCGAATATGGGTTCACGGTTGTCAGTTCTACGCTATTAAAGAGCACATCTAAATCTAGGTAAGGCTGTTCCAGTAATGGATTAATCTCACCTTGAATTCTCACGGGAGCGTATCTATCAATATTGCCTCGAATATCAACCGTTGCTTTGGTGCCCTTGACGCTAGACACATTGCCTATTTTCCCTTCTAACTGCTCAATACCTGATGAGAAATTAGGGGTTAAAGAGTTATCAGCAAAAAAGGCTGAACCATCGTTAAACACTATTTGGTTGATGGATAACTTAAACGCTTCAGAATCCGTTTTCTTATTTGATTGTTTTGGTTTGTTTGCTGCCTGTTTAACTTCATTTTTAGGTTTGTTAGCACCGTCAGTAGAGTCGCTGGATTGAGCTATTACAAGTTCGCCCAAATTGGTCGTTCGATCTTCATTGATCACAACACGAGCATAAGGCTGATTAAGGCTTAACGTTTCAATCGCTAACTGAGACTTTTGCAAATCAAATTGAAATTTATCTACTGCTAACTGTCCCCACTTTACAAATGGCTTTTTCAATTTATTGTCACGAATTGAGAGCTTATCTACCTGAGCGCCACCGGTAACAAATACTTGCCCATTAGCATCTGCATTTATATCAACCTGAGTACTCAAACTGCCTTTCGATAAGGTCGCGTTAACAGCAGTTTCTATGTACGGCTGAAATTGCGCTAACTGTAATTCATCTATTTCAAAGTGAGCTTTTACATTTTGATTATCAAGATCAGCCATGCCTTTAGCTTTGATATCTCCTCGTTCGTTAACGGACGCAAACAAATCAAATGCAACGGGCTTGGATAAATCACTGATGACAGTACTAGTAGAGATATTTATAGGGGCAATAACCCAACGTTGTGATTTGTCAGTCACCAACGACTCAGTCACAGCCACACTGTAATTGGTTAGTTCGATACCATTAAGCGCCAACAACCAAGGCTGGCTCGTCGTTTCAGTTGCAGCCTGGTCATTTTGCAAATTAGAACCTGGCTCAGGGCTACCTTCTTTTAAGGCGATGTTACCTTCAGTGTTAGGGAATGTGGGTAGCAATAACCTAACAAGTTCAACACCAGCTTTATCGACCTTTGTTGATACTTTTAAAGAATCAGAAACTACAGATTCAACATTAACCGTTTGTTCTAATGTATCCAGTTGGATATCGTTTATTGAAAAATCACTTAGTGACACGATTGAACTTTGATTATATTCAAAGTTAACCCCACTTAAAGAGAACTGCCCATTGTTAGTATTAACCGCGAGCACATCATCAGTTTCAGTTTGGCCTAGTGTATGTTTTATGTGGTAGTCAGACGAGACATTAAGCACCGCACTTTTCATCGAGGCTAATATATTGGCTTCAATAAATCCCCAGAACTGAGGTAATTGCAACTCGCTCACTCTAGCACTACCGACTACCTCAAGCGGCTTCAATTGAACATTACCTTGGACAGAAAACTCACCTGAATGTTGATCAACAATACTTAACCAATAGTCATTTACCACAACATTTGCGTTGCTCTCACCCTTTGCTAATGTAGCTTGAGTCGAGAACTCTCCTAGAGCAAAGTTGATGCTTGGATAGTTCAGAGCAGTTCCCGTCACCTCGTCAGAAAAAGTAACCTGCCCTTCTGTCAGCTTGGTCTGATGTATAACAACAGGAAATAAAGGTGCATGTCTATCGACCGCTGTATCAGTTTGAGAAGACTGCCCTGCTGATTCAGATTCAGCCAGTGTTTGCTGCTCTGAATTCTGCTTTTCAAGCGCGGTCAAAATATCAGTGAAGTTGAAAGATTGCTCATCCAAACGAACAACATCAACGAATGGCTGTTCAAGTAACACGTATTCGACAACCACCGCACCATTGAACAATGAATCCCAAAAGTTAACTTGTGCGCTAGCTAATTCAAATTTTATGAACGGCTGCTCTTCTTGCCAAATGACAAACTCTTGAACATCAAACTGTAAAGTAAATGGGTTGATGCGGATATCTTGAACCGTCACTGGACGCTCAATAACGCCAGAAACTTGTTTAGGAAGCTCTTGCTTTAAAACATATGGCGTAATAACACCAAGTGTTAATGCATAGATTAAATAAGTGAAAAGTAAATACGTAGAAATCCGAATAGAACGATGAAGACTTTGGAAACGAGTCCAAAACTGAGAAAAATGGCTCAACATGACAAACAACAACTCCCTGTTGATTATTGTTTTGTATATCTAGAGCTTAAATTCTAAAGGCAGTGATTGGCAGTGTCTATGAATAGACTCGATTTCTAGCCACTCTTTTACGAATTATTGTGGAAATTTAGAGATACAAATCAGAGGGCTAATAAGCAGAAATAAAAAAGCCCTCAGCGAGGGCCTTATTCATGAGGTTATAACCCCATATCTTCAATCAGTGACTTTATTTGTTTTAAGTCCATTTGATGGACCGATATCATTTGCCTGATATCACTTAGCCTCGAATTAGCCGCATCAAAATTATCACAGGCATCGGATTTAGCATCCCAAGAAGTTCCCTCTAGAAAAACATCACACTCTTTCTTTAAAGGATCTAAATTCGGCATTATTGAATCACGCTCTTGCTCTAATTTTTCGAGCTCTTGTGATATTTTCAATTCTTTACGGAATAGTTCTCTCGAGCGATCAAACATCGTCGCCTGCATGTCAGCTTGGCGGTTAAGTTTTGCATTTTGTTGCTTTGAGTCAGAAAGTGCGGTTTTCTCGTTACTAAGCTGGGATTCTAGCYCTAAGTTCGCTTTTTCTAATTCCATTGAAGCTTTCTGTAAAGCTTGTAGTTCTTTCTCGTGAGCCAAAGCCTGCTGATTAAGTGCACTTTCGATTTTAGCGTCAATTTCAACATCTACTTTTGCCACTTTCTCCTCAACACGAGTCACTAATTGCTTTTTGCTGTCTCGAAGCTCTTGATACCTTTCTTCAAGTACGTTGTAGGTCGTTTCCCACTTAGTAGCAGTGATCGATGAACCCACTAAACCGCCCAAGGCTAAGCCAATGACTGCGGCTATGCCAATATAAAGCTGACTGCGTTTGTCACGTTCTTCAATGACAACAACTTCATCTTGTTCGCTTTGATCAGTGTTTTGGTTCACAACGCGTGACTCCCATTTAGGTTGTTCAATTTCAATGAATGGCTTATCGAGTTAGCTCTGAAATCATAAGACTTGCGGTATACAGTAGAAAGCTACCAACCACTGCGATAACGACACCTTTCTGAACCTTTTCATTTGTCCTATAGCGAAAAAGTAAAAAAGCCAATACGACTAAAAAAGCTATTGCGATTAATCGAGTCATAAATCCTCCTTGTTCTTCTTATTTTATACCATTTATCTCAATCAATTACGTCAGAGTTCGGTTGTTWAATCGTTTACATGGCTAAGATTTGTGCAAACAGATTTTTTGGGGCTGACATCACATTTATCATTGGTTAGGATGCCCCTACAGATTATCTATAAAATAGATAATTGTTCCGATGAAGACTGCAGGAGAGTGGTTTATAACTAAATGGAAACATCTAGTTAGATTAACCCGCCGAAGAAGTAAATCTTTCAGGTGCTTTACGCTGATGAAAATCAGAAAAGCGAGGACTGTTGTTGGAGGAACCTCTGGAGAGAACCGTTAAATCGGTCGCCGAAGGAGCAAGCTTAGTGATCCTAGCTCATTTTAAAAAGCTGTCGCTAAGTGAAACTCTCAGGCAAAAGGACAGAGGAGTGGAAAGTTACAACCTTAATAAGCAAAAGAGTTCTATCTAGAAATCCGTATGTATTAAGTGGTGTTTATGATCGTGTTAGATCAACACTGCCCTTTCCCTCTTCTCCTTAAATTTTTAATTTATTAAGGGGAAATCAATGAACCGTTTACACGATACTTTACAAACCATCGACAGTTTAGTCTGGGGACCACCGTTACTGATCTTACTCGTTGGTACAGGTATCTATTTTACTTTCCGTTTAGGCTTACTCCAGTTTCGACACCTACCAACCGCACTAAAAATGGTCTTTAGCAAAGACAAATCAGGCTCAGGTGATGTATCGAGTTTTGGAGCCTTATGTACCGCACTTTCCGCAACTATTGGTACGGGTAATATCGTCGGCGTAGCGACTGCTATTAAGCTTGGTGGCCCTGGTGCATTATTTTGGATGTGGCTTGCTGCTGTGTTTGGTATGGCAACAAAGTACGCAGAATGCTTGTTGGCCGTGAAATACCGTAAAATTGACAGTAAAGGCCAAATGGTTGGTGGGCCAATGTACTACCTACAATACGGTGTGGGTTCACGTATCTTAGCTATTATGTTTGCAGTGTTTGCCCTGGCCGTTGCCTGCTTTGGTATCGGCACGTTCCCTCAAGTTAATGCTATTTTAGACGCAAGCGAGATTTCCTTTGGCGCTCCTCGTGAAGTATCTGCCGTGATACTTACCATTTTAGTCGCTGTTGTTACATTAGGTGGTATTCAGTCTATTGCGAAAGTGGCAGGGAAAGTTGTTCCAACGATGGCACTCTTTTATATCCTAGCTTGCCTGAGTGTACTGGTTTCGAATGCAGACCAACTGCTGAATGCTATTCAGCTTGTGATTAGCTCAGCATTTACTAATACCGCAGCGACAGGTGGATTCCTTGGTGCAAGCATCATGCTTGCGATTCAATCAGGTATTGCCCGTGGCGTTTTCTCAAATGAATCCGGGTTAGGCAGCGCGCCGATGGCTGCTGCTGCAGCGAAAACAGATTCCTGTGTTAAACAGGGCTTGATCTCTATGACAGGTACGTTCTTTGACACCATCATTATTTGTACGATGACAGGGTTAGCTCTCATCCTTACCGGAGCATGGCAAACGGAATTAGCCGGCGCAGCTATGACAACACATGCCTTTGCCGTAGGTTTAAATGCAGACACTCTTGGCCCAACCCTTGTTTCTGTTGGTTTGATATTTTTTGCTTTCACTACGATTTTAGGCTGGAACTACTACGGAGAACGTTGTGTCGTTTTTCTATTCGGAACAAAAGCGGTATTGCCTTACAAAATCATTTTCGTAGGGTTGGTCGCTTCTGGAGCGTTCCTTCAACTTGATATGATTTGGTTAATTGCAGATATCGTAAATGGATTAATGGCAGTACCGAACCTGATTGGCTTAATTGCATTGCGTCATGTCGTGATCGAAGAAACCAAGTTGTTCTTTAATCAACATGCCCAGAAAGAGCACACCAACCAGGTGACGGTGTAACTCACTGTTAGCTCACTAGTACGTAAAGAGACGTAATATCAAAATAGGTTGAACGTTTCAGTAGCGCAAAGCCGTTAGTTTGGACTAAGGGCTTTTTCGTTTATATGGAAAGCGACGAAACTGAATAATTATAAAAACATCAATAATGTCCTATGCTAATACTTGACCCATTAACTAGGACATTAAGAATGCCTAGCAAAAATTACGACCAAACTTCTTTAAGAATATTACTGCTGTTTCTTGCTTTCATTTTAATCTGTTGGCCGGTTGTTGTTGCCACCGATTTTACTGTTACAACGATTACCTTTTCGATTCTTTCCATCTGGTTAGTCGTCATCTTCACTCTAATCATGCTAGCAAGGTAATTTGCGATGATTAGCGCTACCACTCTTATTATTTTAATCCTCGCCTATATTGGCCTTTTGTTTTTCATAGCAAACTGGGCGGAATCTAAGAGTGCGACTGCGCATAAAGTAGCTTCAAGCTCTACCGTCTATGTTCTTTCATTAGCTGTATTTTGTACGAGTTGGACCTTCTACGGCAGTGTTGGTTTAGCTTCCCGAGCCGGGATTTTGGTTTACTCAATTTATCTAGGCCCCACATTGCTCATGTTGGTACTTTGGCCTTTGATGAAGCGGATCTTGCTCGTTAAACAGACATATCACGTTAATAGCATCGCCGATTTTTTATCCGCTAGATACAATCAAAGTATGTTTTTGGCAGGGATTACTTCTGTTGTCGCGATGATAGGCATCGTCCCTTACTTGGCTCTACAACTAAAAGCGATAAACAACTCATTTTCAGTTGTGATAAACACTGAAGCTTCAAACAACATCGTCACATGGGTCATTTGGCTTGGGGTCGCACTCTTTACCATTGCCTTTGGTATACGTCATATTGACCCTACCGAACGCCACCCAGGTATGATGTTGGCTCTTGCAGTAGAAGGCGTGGTGAAACTCGTCGCCATGTTATGCGTTGGAATCTTTGTGTGCTTTTTCATGTTTGATAGCCCGCAAGCCATTTTAAGTGAACTCGCTAATACCCTTCCCGAGACGGCGAAAACAATGGCAAGCACCCCAAGTATCATGACATGGGCAAGCTTTTTATTATTGGCCGGCTCAGCATTCTTCATGCTTCCTCGCCAATTTCACGTCATGGTGGTTGAGAACCCTCAGATTAACTACATCAAAAAAGCGCAATGGCAGTTGCCTATCTACTTAATTTTGATGACTGCATTCGTTATGCCTATATCTGCTGCAGGTGTGCTAGTGATGGGCCCAGATAAACCTGATACTTACATGCTGACACTACCACTCAGTGCCAATCAAGTCACACTCACTTTATTGGTGTTCATCGGTGGCTTTTCCGCATCTATGGCGATGCTTATGGTTTCTGGTATGACTCTCGCTACCATGTTTAGTAACCACCTCGCTCTACCCGCGCTAAGAAAGCTAACCCCAAATAAGAATTTTGGTCGATATCTATTACAAATTCGCTGGCTGGCAATATTCATTGTGTTCGGTGCCGGACAAGCTTTTTACATGTTCCTCGGTGACTCTTACATGCTCGTGAACATGGGTATGATTTCATTTTGTGCGGTACTGCAATTTTTGCCTTTGGTCATATTTGGCCTGTATTGGAAAGATGTAACAGCGCGCGGCGCAACATTAGGTATTTCGCTAGGGTTTATTGTGTGGGCATATTGTTTGTTCTTACCTGCTATCATGAAAAGTGGTTGGATTGATGACAGCATCTTAGCGGCTGGCCCTTGGGGAGTTGAATGGCTTCACCCTGAGCACTTGTTCGGTTCGACAATGGACAAAGTGAGTCATGGAGCATTTTGGTCACTGATTGCTAATCTGTTAGGAATCGTATTAGGAAGCTTGTTTTCGAAAGAATCTGAAAGCGAGTCTCGCTACAACGCTGAGTTCATCGATATCATGACCGAAAACTCAACGTCAGATTACGAAGGTTCTCTCGATTTACCCCATAATATTGCACTGGCAGATAAACTGCCTATTTTACAAAAGTTATTCCGGTCTTACTTTTCTTCGGAAGAAGCCGATGAAAAAATCCAAGCTTGTCTGCAAGAAACCCAATTACAAGAACGTGAATGCGTCGATTCCCAAGAGCTAGCTAACCTAGAGAAAGCTGCAGAACGACGCTTAAGTGGTGCGACAGGGGCTGCAATGGCACACGTGCTAATAATGGACTCAGGGCTCTTCACCCAACAAGAAATCCACGACTTAGAACAAAGCTACAGCCAAATATTAAGCCAACTCAAAATCAGCCCAGTACAACTTCGTAAACAATTAAACTACGCCAAAGAAAAAGAAAACCTCGCTCAACAATACAGCGAACAATTAGAAAGCTTGGTGGATAACCGTACCCAAGAGCTGCAAGAAACGATGGATCAGCTTCAAAACGCTCAACACCAACTTATTGAAACCGAAAAACAAGCGTCGCTTGGCAAGCTCGTTGCTGGTGTTGCCCACGAGATTAATACGCCGATTGGTGTATGTGTAACTGCTATTTCCAATCTGAAAGACGAAGTGAAGTTCATTCGTAAAGCCTATGACGACGAAAAGCTCAGCGAAAAGGAGCTCGAGGAGTTCTTCGAGCTATGCGACGAATCTTCACAGATCATCCTTAAAAACAATGAACGTGCCTCAAACCTAATTCGAAGTTTCAAACGAATCGCGGTAGACCAAACATCTGATGATTTACGTAAGTTTAASGTTAGAGAGTATTTAGACGAGATTTTATTATCACTAAGACCTGAGCTAAAACGAGTTCCACATAAAGTGGAAATTGATTGCGATAATTCGCTTACATGCATCTGTTATGCAGGATCACTTTCTCAGATTTTAACTAACTTGATTATGAACAGTTTGATTCATGCTTTTGAATCAGAACAACACGGAGTCATGACAATTAAAGTCGAACCCTCTGCTGGAAATATTATTATGACTTACACCGATGACGGTGTTGGTTTAAACGAAGAAAGTGCCAAATGTATTTTCGATCCCTTCTATACAACGAAGCGAAACTTGGGAGGAAGTGGATTAGGTGCTCACCTCATCTACAACTTGGTTACGCAAAATCTGAACGGAACAATAGAAATAGACACTGCACTAGGGCATGGCTTGACGTACGTCATTACCTTCCCCTCAGAGCCAGCACCAGTATAAACAGGGGTTAAATCAACAGGAACAATGATAATGCCTCCCCTACTCACTGAACGTTGCAATAACTTGTATATCTGATGGTTTGTTTCTATACCCTATATACAACTTATCAAAGTATCAGCTAGCTAAGGAACCTGCTTTTCTATAGGGAGATACCTAATGCCTCTTAAACTACTTCGAGAATTAGACGAAGCTGACCTACCACCATGGAAAATACTCATCGTAGATGATGAGCCCGACGTACACCAAGTAACCGTGTTGGTCTTAAAGCGCTTCAAGCTCGATGGCCGTTCTCTAGAATTTATTCATGCCCATTCAGGCGTGGAAGCTAAAGAGAAACTCTCGACCATTGCAGATATAGCCCTTATTTTCCTAGACGTTGTAATGGAAACCGACGATGCAGGTTTAGAAGTAGCACGATGGGTAAGAGAGGATCTCGGGAATCACTATTCACGTATAGTATTGAGAACAGGTCAACCAKGCCAAGCGCCGGAACAAGATGTTATTACTCAATATGACATCAACGATTACAAAGAAAAAACCGAACTTAATAGCCAAAAGCTGTTTACTACCGTTTACTCTGCCATTCGCTCTTACCGAGATATCATGAATATCGAAAACAGCAGAGAAATAGAAAAGAATTATCGCCAGGGCCTTGAACGAGTCATCCAGTCAACATCCATTATTTTCCAAAAACATACCTTAAACGCTTTTTCGGACGGGATTCTTCAACAAGTACTCTCTCTATTACGTATGAACGACCAAAGCATGTTAGTCAGTGTCAGAGGGCTAACAACCCTTCAAGAACCTCACGATGACTACCGTGTCCTCGCGCAAATAGGCGACACAGACGATAACACCACGGTAGACGAAAACATAAAGCATTATCTGCAAAAAGCCATAGATGCTAAAACCAGTATCATAGAAGACGACATTTTTGTGGGGTACTTTTCAACAAGTTCTGGGGCTGTTAGTTTGCTCTTCCTTAAGGGGGCAAGAAAGATCACCGAACTTGAAAGTCAGTTGCTCACTATCTTCTCTTACAGTGTTAGTTTAGCGTTCGAAAACTTATTCTTAAGCCAAGAAATCATCGATACTCAAGGTGAGCTGATTTATCGGTTGGGGGATGTTGTAGAGTCTCGCTCCCATGAAGCAGGGAACCATGTACGTCGAATATCTGAATTAAGTTATCAGCTTTGTAAGCTAATGGGCCATTCAGAAGAGCAAGCCCAACTCATCCGCCAAGCTGCACCAATGCACGACATARGCAAAATAGCAACTCCAGATTCGGTGCTTCTCAAACCAGGAAAATTGGATGCCGATGAATGGGAAATAATGAAACAACATTCAGAGATTGGCCATAAGATATTGGCGGGGTCCAAAAGACAGATACTGCAAACAGCAGCAACCATTGCACACCAACATCACGAAAAAGTGGATGGAACTGGCTACCCTCAGGGACTTAAAGGTGACCAAATCAGTTTAGAGGCTAGAGTTATTGCCGTCGCCGACGTTTTTGATGCTCTAACCCATGAACGTTGCTACAAGCCTGCATGGCCATTGGAAGACGTGATTCAACTCATGAAAGAATCGAGAGGCACCCACCTTGACGCTCACATAGTGGATACCTTGCTAGACAATATTGATGTCGCCCTAGAAATAAATAAGACTTACAGCCATGACGGCTAACTCATATGAGGCACGCACGTAAAATAGAACATAGGCGCCAAATTACTATTTGTAACTGCGTCTATGTTCAAACAAGTTAAGCTGAAGTCGGTGGTTCTTCGATAAGTAGTTTGATCCCAAGAGAAATAAGAACGACACCCGTAACGCCTTCCATCCAACTGATAAATGAAGAGTTTTTTAGTGCCTGTTTCGCAGAATTAATAGCCCCTGCGATACCACATTGCCAAAACATAGCGATGACAAAGTGGATCCCTGCCATAAACATAGATTGAGCAAAAGGTGAGCCATTAGGATCAATAAACTGAGGAAGAAACGCTAGGTAGAAAACTGCAGTTTTAGGGTTCAATACGTTTGACAGAAACCCTTCTCTAATAGAGCGTTTCCCATCAAAACTAAGGTGCTTAGCCCCTTCTACGGCCAGCCCTTGTTGTCCTTTGAATACTCCATAAAGGCTTGAAGCCCCTAACCATATCAAATAAGCCGCACCGATCATCTTAATGAATTGGAACAACTCTGCAGACTGCAGCAAGATGGCAGAGATACCGATTGCAGAAAATGTCGCATGCACAAATAAGCCTAAGCAAATCCCTAAGCTTGTTACACAGCCGTCTTTTACTCCTGAGCGAGTGGTGTTGCGAATCACCAACGCCGTATCTAATCCCGGCGTTAATGTCAGGATGACTATCGCAACTAAAAACGCTTCAAAATTAAGAATATCCATATATCACGAACTCCACTCTAAGCTTCGTTAAGCAAACCATACAACCATATAAAATTTGCGAGCTATCGCACTGCCAGTACTCTCTCACAAATACCTAAAATTAGCGAACATGAWCAATTGTTAAACTTTTCAAAGCCTAGCTAACAAAAGAGTGCAGCCATCGAAAAAACACCTACAAAGTGTGCAAATCGGCACATCAAATCATAAAATATCGGCATGTATACAACTGATTAACTAAGCTAATCTACATTTTCAGAAATTTAGCCTACACACAGAAGCTAGGTACTTGGTCATTTGTAATCAAGTTGTTAGAATCAAATTTTTATGATCAGGGAAGTTGCATGAGCGCATTCAAAAAATTAGTCGAACATTCTCAAAAATGTTCCCACTTCAAACATTTAGGTTCTATCTGCGGATGGGATCAAGCTTCTATGATGCCTGCTGGCGGTAACCAGGCTCGCAGTGAAGCAATGGCTGAATTATCAGTCCATATTCATAGCTTAATGACTCAGCCGCAACTCGCTGAATGGTTCGACGCTGCAGAAAATGAATCTCTAAACACCGAAGACCAAGCAAGCCTGCGCGAGCTAAAACGCCAATGGCAACAAGCCAATATCCTCCCTGAGAAGCTGGTTCAAGCGAAATCACTTGCTGGTTCTAAATGTGAACATGCATGGCGTACCCAGCGTGGCGACAACGACTGGCAAGGTTTTGAGAAGAACTGGCGTGAAGTCGTAGAACTTTCCAAAGAAGAGGCTCAGATCCGAGCTGATCATGCAAACCTGTCACCTTATGATGCGATGTTAGACATCTATGAGCCGGGAACAAGTTCAGCTGCATTAGACACTTTATTTTCTGACGTGAAAACCTGGTTACCTGATCTAATTGATCAAGTTATCGAGAAACAATCAAAAGAGCAGTTCGTTGCTCCATCCGGCACTTATTCAACAGAGAAACAAAAAGCACTTGGTTTAGAAGTGATGAAGCTTCTTAAATTTGACTTCAACCACGGTCGCCTAGATGAAAGTGTCCACCCATTCTGCGGTGGCGTTCCCTCTGATGTTCGAATTACCACTCGATACGACGAAAAGGAATTCGTACAGTCCTTAATGGGTATTGTTCACGAAACTGGCCACGCTCGCTACGAGCAAGGGTTACCGAAACACCTAGCCGGCCTACCCGCTGGCGAAGCTCGTTCAATGGGCATCCATGAATCACAGTCTTTATTCTTCGAAATGCAAGTCGGGCGTAGTGACCCATTCATCGGGCACTTGGCTAACCTAGCTGGTCAACAGTTCTCTGGGGCTGAATTCGAAAAAGAGAACTTCCAAAAGATTTATACTCGCGTAGAGAAAGACTTTATCCGCGTCGACGCCGACGAACTTACCTACCCCGCTCATGTGATCTTACGTTATGAGATTGAGCGTGATCTTATCAATGGGAAGATTAAGCACACCGACGTTCCTGAACTTTGGAATCAGAAAATGCAACAGTATCTTGGTCTATCAACCGAAGGTAATTTCAAAAATGGTTGCATGCAGGATATCCACTGGACCGATGGTGCATTTGGTTACTTCCCGAGTTACACGCTAGGCGCTATGTATGCGGCTCAATTTATGGCTTCGATGAAGAAAACTGTCGATGTTGATGGGGCAATTCGCTCGGGTGTCTTATCGCCGATCTTTACTTGGTTGTCTGACAACATTTGGTCTAAAGGTAGCTTGTTGACTACCGATGAACTGGTAAAACAAGCAACAGGTGAAGTGTTAAATGCAGAGCATTTTAAAACACACTTAAAAGCCCGCTATTTGTAACACCAAGAGATTAGCCACCTCATATATGAAGTGGCTAATCATATCTCACAACAGTTTCGTAAGAGTAACCTTTACCTTTCAGAATAGATAACTTCCGCTAACCTTATATTTTTTGTCGTTAAATACACGCGAGTAAATCGTTCCTCGTTCCCTCACCAGATAACTTAGATATAAACAACTACTTGCTACCTTTAAAACACCCCAATAATAGTCATTAAGTATTTATGACTACATGCCACTCCCACCTAACTTTAAGCGAGTAAATTTGCAGGTAAGCTTTTGTTTCTCAACCCAAACCCTTGCATTATGAAACAACACACCTAAAATGATATTATCGTTACGTTTCGAAGGGTGCATCGTGGAGAAAAACATTCAATGTCTTAGTGATCTACACGTACTCATTATTGATGATTCTAAAACGTCATCCATGTTAATAAGGCAACAACTGGTAAGCCTTGGCTATCAGTTCGACCAAGTTATGACTGCAGCCTCCTACCAAGAAGCGGTAAAAGCTGTTGAAATTCGTCACTACGATATTTTGATCATGGACTATCACCTTGAGCAGTCAATCACTGGCTATGAACTTATAACCTTACTGCTTAATAAAAGGCTTATCGATAAATCAACCGGTGTGTTAATTGTTTCTGGAGACTCTCGTCAAGAAACAGTGCTGACCTCTTTATCTGGTCGCGTCAAACACTTCATAATGAAGCCAATCAAAACCGTTGACCTAAAAAACAAACTGCAAATCCTTCAGCATGAAACATCCGCCCTTTACCAAATACAAGAACTGATAAAGCTTAATCCGACTGGCCTATCAGATACTTTGACTGAATACTCCAAGGAACTTAACTTTGCTATCAGCTTTGAATCAAGCTTGATAGAGATCCTAGTTGAGCTTGAAATGTGGGACACATTGAACAGCTTGATAATATCCAGCCTATCTTCTAGTCACCCGAGCAAAGAATGTGCAAAAGCGATGCTTTTAGCACGTAACGGCCATACTCTTATGGCAATAAAGGCATTATCTGATTACTTGGTACAAAACCCTCTTTCATTAAAGGCGATGGATTACCTTTCAAGTCTTTATGAAATGGAACACAACAAAGAAGAAGCTTTGTATTGGGCACTGAAAGCATTTGAATTTACACCTAGCGTCAGTGAACGAGCTATTCGGGCTGCGACTCTAGCGGCTGATTTAAATAAACGCAGTGTTGTCATTCGAGTGGGTTACACCTTCGCCAACCACATATCTATCGTCGATAGCCGTTGGCTTCAGTCAATCATTAAATTCGGGCATAGCTTAGAAGCTGTCTACATCAGAGCTGAAGAGCCTAGTTCAAAAAAAGAGCTACTCCAACACTTTAATAATTTTCTGCAAATGACGGAAAAACGCCTCCCGAAAGTAAGAAAACCTCATTTGGTGTCCTATCGTTCCGTTTTTCAGTGTCGCCTGTTATTTCATGAAAACAAGCTGGAAGGCTCTCATAAGAAGATTCTGCAATCTATCTCTTCTTATTACGATAACCTTTCAACATGCCCTATCGCGCTAACCTGCGAAATACTTCCTATCCTCGAACTATTCGGCGAATTGTGGCTGCACGATTACTTATCTAAGCTCTTCGCGAGCCAATTGAAGCGCTATGAACTCACATCGAGCGATTTACTCAAACAAGCCCCTTTCGATGTCAAACACTTAAAAGAGTTGTATGACGTTCTTCCTAATGGTGGAAGTAGAGAAACGGATGAAGAGACAATTGCAATATACGAGATGATCATCAACTTGTTCCCATATTCTACCGAAGCCAAGATTCGATATTTACATGCGGTTGCTAGTGGTGCAAAAGAGCCGACTCACAATCCAATATTGTTGCTAACTACACTGTCCGATCTAGCGCTACCACCTAACTGGAATCAATGGCTAACAGACTTACGTAACGCAAATACAAGCATAGAGCCACCAGCCCCTTTTTCAGTCGCGTTATAACGAACAAGTGATCTAGCTTTAACCAACCATCAACTTCTAACGCTTTAGAAGTAAGTTTCTGATGTAGTTGGAAATACCCTTTGTTTGGGCTTGTGAACAGAAGGTTGCTCTATAAGCTTTACCTAATCGTGAAGCACCCCATAAACAGAACATTAACACCAGAACAAAATAAGGCCTGATAACGAATTATCAGGCCTTATTTTTAAAGCAAAAATTAGGGGCGATCATTTTAAATGCCCTTTATAGCAACTCTAGATCATAATGAACTCTGAGCTTGCAAAGACTTTGCACTTAGAATCCAATTATTCACGGACTGAGGAGACATTGTGGTTGCTTTCCCAAGTTCTTTGTCTTCTGCAGAGGCAAGTTCTGGCGGTACTGCATTTATAATCAATTCAAGATCTCGATGAGACTTTATCTGCGTTGTAAACACTGTTGCCATTTCTTCACTGTAATCAACTTTACGAGCCTTTGCCGATTTTACCAAACCGTCTAATAGTACATACCAAGTCGTCATCGGCCCTTGCACTACAGATGCAGATTCTGCTGCCGAATCAATAAACGCGAAAGGTACAGTTGTGATAGGTTGATTGATCTCCATTGCAGCGAAGATCCAATCGGTATCAAAAGAGAAATCATAAACTGTGGGCTTTAACAAAATTTGCTGCAGWACGTCTCGGCTATAAAGCTTAAACGCCGCTTGCGTATCTTTAATGCCTTGATCGAATATCTGGGCACCAATCATTCTTTGCATATGCCTTAAGGTCTTAATCCCTACTCCCCAGCGCTCTTCTTGCTTCACCAAAATAGAGTTTCGATGTTTTCTATTCCCTAGCACCACATGTTGATTCTCTTGTTGGAACGGCTTAAGCAACAAACCTAGCTGACCCAAATGTACCKAGTTATCTGCATCAGTATAAATAACGGCATCCGAACCCTGTTTTAGTGCCTGCTCACACCCTAGAATGATTGCGCCTCCTTTACGAGAATCATCAACATTCATCAGGTTCTTAAGTGGTCCTTCATCTGTCGGGATAAAGTGATTTAACTCTAATACCTCTATGCGAGCCTGCTGGCGTTCAGATAAGGTAGTTGCCATTTCACGCGCAACATTAGCACTTTGATTAGGGCAACCATCATCAACCGGATATAAGTGCCAATCGACACAAGTTCCTTGAGTAACCCAATCAAGCTGCAATACTTTTGCTCTTAGAGAATCCTCACCGTTTTGATTTGAGGGTGTCTTGGGGCGAAGGCGGTTTTGTTCCCCCCACATTGCAAAAACAACTGCAATTTTGGATGGTTCTTTAAGCTTTAGGAGATTTTGCCTAGATTCAACAAGTTTGATTGCCAGTCTAAACTCCAAAGGAGCTTGATATCGCTCAGCTATATCTGTGAGATGCTCAACATCACCATCTACTTCCTGTAAGGCAAGTAACTGATCCGCTAGCGCATACAAACGTTGTTGATGTTCGTTATTTGTGAGGTCGAAGAGTTCACTAGATGAGTTGAGAAGCTCAATCACCTGAGTTGTAAATGTATTCATAACAGTACCTAGCCTTAACAATGACAATTAAAATTGTTCTCGCTAAAAGCTTAGTATGCACACTGTTGAATACAAGGTTGTTTTAACCAAATTATTTAAAATATTTGAAGTCAGAACGGTGAGTTACTGGTTATGATTCAATTATTTACAGCGGGTTCTTGGTGTATATCTAAAATTCCGATAGCTCGCTGTATATACTTGAGTGGATGAAACGTCAAACTCACCAGCCCAATTTGAAATTTCAGGGTCTGTCGCCCATACATTTGCCATTACTCGCATCGTTGAGCTTTTTCTAGAAGGAGTAGGATCGTATCGGCTATTCGGGATTTTCAATACTGATTTTCTATCGATAAACCACTCAATCCCATCTTTCCCCC